>CAKARM010000066.1:0-9378 GCA_916720585.1 uncultured Neisseria sp. | reverse complement strand
TTTGAGCTAAGGCGAGGCAACGCCGTACTGGTTTAAAGTTAATCCACTATAAAAGGCGTTTTAACATTTATCTCTATAAGCAGGTTTGTTACAATTTCGGGAAAATTTTAGTGGAACCGCAAAATGCTGATGAACTCATCCGCCATCCTCCCGCCCGCTATGCTCGGCATCCTCGGCGGCGGACAATTAGGCAGAATGTTTACCGTTGCCGCCAAAACCATGGGCTACAAAGTAACCGTACTCGACCCCGATCCGAACGCGCCGGCGGCGGAATTTGCCGACCGCCATTTGTGCGCGCCGTTTGACGATCAAGCCGCGTTGGACGAATTGGCAAAATGTGCGGCGGTTACCACTGAATTTGAAAACGTCAATGCCGACGCGATGCGTTTTCTGGCAAAGCATACCAACGTTTCTCCCAGCGGCGACTGCGTGGCCATCGCGCAAAACCGTATTCAGGAAAAAGCGTGGATACGCAAAGCGGGATTGCAAACCGCGCCGTATCAAGCGGTTTGCCGTTCAGACGACATCAGCGAAGCAAGCGCGCAATTTTTGCCCGGCATCTTGAAAACGGCTACGTTGGGCTACGACGGAAAAGGTCAAATCCGCGTCAAAACGGTGGACGAACTCAAAGCCGCGTTTGCCGAACACGGCGGCGTGGATTGCGTTTTAGAAAAAATGGTGGATTTGCGCGGCGAGATTTCCGTTATCGTATGTCGTCTGAACAATGAAAACGTGCAAACCTTCGACCCCGCCGAAAATATCCACGAAAACGGCATCTTGGCTTATTCCATCGTCCCCGCGCGGCTGAGTGCCGATGTGCAGCAACAAGCGCGGCAAATGGCGCAACGCTTGGCGGACGAATTGGATTATGTCGGCGTGTTGGCGGTAGAAATGTTCGTCGTCGGCGACACGCATGAATTGGTCGTCAACGAAATCGCCCCGCGCCCGCACAATTCCGGCCACCATACGCTGGATGCCTGCGCCGCAGACCAGTTCCAGCAGCAGGTACGCATTATGTGCAATCTGCCGCCCGCCGACACCAAGCTGCTTTCTTCATGCTGCATGGCAAATATTTTGGGCGACGTCTGGCAGGAAGACGGCGGCGAACCGAATTGGCTGCCGTTGCAAAGCCATCTGAACGCGCACCTGCACCTATACGGCAAAAAGGCCGCGCGGAAAGGGCGCAAAATGGGACATTTCACCGTCTTGGCCACCGATGCCGATGCTGCTTTTGAAGTGGCAGGAAAATTACATCAAAGCCTTTGAATATAAAATATAATATCGGAAACAGCGTTCAGACGACCCCCTGTCTGCTTATGAAGAAAACGTCGTCTGAACACGCATTACAATACATCTTACAACACATCTTGCCATGAGCCTTCTGACCATACTCCGTCCTGCAGTCGCGCAAGACTGCCAAGCCATACACAATGCCCATCTGCACGCCGTCCAATATACCTGCATCCGCAGTTACGACGATAAAGTATTGCATGCGTGGGAAGCCCTGCTCGATATCGACAGCTACCTCGAAACCATTTCCGATCCCGGCAAAGCCTTTTGGGTGGTGGAATACAGAGGCACCATACAGGGTTTTTTCCAAGTGGACTTCAAAGAAGCCCAATTGGACGCGTTGTATGTCCATCCCTTCGTTCATAATCACGGCTTGGGTACAGCCTTGCTGCGCCGTGCCGAAGAGCTTGCCCATCAGGCGGGGTTGAGCTTTTTGAAACTGTACGCCTCGCTCAACTCCGTTCCTTTCTACCGCTTGAACCACTACGAATCTTTGGGTTCTGCCGTATTGCAGTTGAACAAAGACGTCAAGGTCAAGTGCGAACTGATGCGCAAATATCTATAAGCCGTTTTCAGACGACCTGTACACGGAGCGCAGAGGTCGTCTGAAAATGTGTTTTTCATGTTCAACCTCAAAATATCCCCATGATGAAAACAGATTTCCAATCCGCCTTGAAAGCATTAGGCAAGCAAGCCAAAAAAGAAGCCGAAGCGCGGGCGCAGGAGCAAGCCTTGGCGAAGAAGCGCGAGGAAGAAAATATCGATTTTGCCAAAGCCGTAGGCGCAGTAACACCGCTGAAAACCGCGCCGCGTTATGAAGCACCGCGTGATAAAACGCCCATCAAACCCCGCCCGAAAGAACAGGAAAGTTTGGCGGTCGAAGATTATTTTTATGTCGGCAGCGGCGCTTCTTGGGATGAACCGCCCGCTTCGTTCAGTAAAAACGGACAAGGCAAGAATGACTTGCAACGTCTGCGCAACGGGCATTATCCCGTAGTCGCCGATGTCGATTTGCACGGCTACACGCAGGAAGAGGCGCAACAGGTTTTAAACGAATTTATCGAATTTACCCAAAAGCGTGGCGTATGCGCCGAAATCATCCACGGCAGCGGTTTGGGCTCGTCAGGCTACAAACCCGTTTTAAAAAACATGACGCGCCGCTGGCTGATGCAGCACCCCGATGTATTGGCTTATATCGAGCCGAGGGAAGGCAATGACGGCGCTGTACGCATTTTGTTGAAGCGCAGGCGCAGGGAAGAAGAATAGTTTGTGCTGGATTGATTGGGCTGAGGCAATGTTGCCTTGAGTGCAATCTGCGAACCATGTCAAAGGTCGTCTGAAACTGGGATTAGGTTTTCAGACGACCTTTTCGATTTTGGCAAATACTGAAATATTGCTTACGGCAGGAGTTTGCCCGGATTCATGATGCCGTGCGGGTCAAGCTGCGCTTTGATGGCGCGCATCAGGGCGATTTCGGACGGGGTGCGGACGCTGGGGAGCCAGTGTTTTTTGATGGTACCGATACCGTGTTCCGCCGCGATGGTACCGTGGCAGGCGAGGATGTGTTCATAGACGATGCTGTTGACGGCATCTTCGTAACGGTAGGCTTCGTTGCTCAAGACGTCGGACAGGAAGGTGTTGTAATGCAGGCTGCCGTCGCCCAAATGTCCGAAGCAGACAATTTGTATACCCGGAAAACGGGTTTTTAAGGCGGGGGCGCATTGATGGACAAAGGCGGCGACTTGGGCAATCGGGACAGCGATGTCGTGTTTGATGCTGGTGCCGAGCTTGCGCTGGGAGGCGGAAATGTTTTCACGTAGCGTCCATAGATCGAGGCGCTCTTGTTCGGATTGCGCGATGATGCTGTTTTCTTGACCGTTTTGATAGAGAAACTCGGCAAGTTTTTCGTCGAGCGCGGCATCGGGAACGGAGTCGGTCAGTTCGAGCAGGACGTGCCAGTTTGCATCGGTCGGCTGTTTGAGATGACTGAACTCGGAAGACAATGCCAAGGCGTAGCGGCTGATAAGCTCGAAACTGGTGAGGCGTTCGGCAAAATGCCCTTGTACGGCCGTTAAAAGCTGTACGGCAGATTCGATGTCATCCAAACCTACCCATGCGGTCGCTATGGTTTGCGGACGGGCGAAGAGTTTGAGCGTGGCGGCGGTGATAATGCCGAGTGTGCCTTCGCTGCCGATAAAGAGGTGGCGCAGGTCGTAACCGGTGGTATTTTTGTGCAGCGGTTGGAGATGGGAAACAAGTTCGCCATTGGGCAGGATGACTTCCAAGCCCAATACCAAGTCGCGCATACTGCCGTAGCGTAAAACGTTTAATCCTCCAGCGTTGCAGGCGATGTTGCCGCCGATTTCGCACGAGCCTTCGCTGGCAAGGCTGAGGGGAAACAGTCTGCCCGCTTCGGATGCCGCTTTTTGGACGTTCTGCAGGATTACGCCTGCTTCGACGGTGATGCTGTTGTCGGCAAGGTTGATTTCGCGGATACGGTTGATTTTGGAAAGGTTGAGCAGTACGCCGCCGGAAGCTACCGCTGCGCCGCACAAACCGGTATTGCCGCCCTGTGGGGTAACGGGGATACGGTGTTCAAAACAAAACCGCATGATTTTTTGTACATTTTCTATGGAATGCGGTTGCAAGATGATGTCCGGTTCGGAAACAAAGCGGCGGCGCTGGTCGTTTAACAAGGCCGGTGTGGCTTCGAGGATTTCGGCGGGGGAAAGGAATTCAAGAAAACGGTCGTACAGATTGGGCATAACGGGCAGCAGGATGGTTTGTGTGTGTACGGAAGATTATATAGCGGATAAGGGAAGCGAAAAACGGTAAAGGTCGTCTGAAAAACAAAAAAGCAGGATACAATCCGTATCCTGCTTTTTTAACTGTAAAAATATTATTTTGCAGCAGAAGCGGCAGAAGCAGCAGCTGAGCTGGCAGCAGAAGCAGCACCAGTTGCAGCAGAAGCAGCGGTATTAGCTGCAGAAGCGGCAGTGTTGGCAGCAGAAGCAGCGGTGTTAGCTGCAGAAGCGGCTTCAGTTGCAGAGGAAGCGGCAGAAGCAGCACCAGTTGCAGAAGAAGCGGCAGAAGCAGCAGTTTCAGAAGCACCGGAAGCGGTAGGAGCAGCAGTATCAGCGCCTTTGTTACAAGCAGCCAAAGCCAAAGATAACAGAGCAGCAGCAATCAGAGATTTTTTCATTTTGAGAACCTTCTTTAAATCGATTTAAGTAGAACAAAACAACAAAACGACATATAAGTCGTTTCATTTAGAGTAAAAATTCATTGCTGAATTTCCTGCATTATGCCCCACAGGGTGCTTCGGTGCAACGATACGGACGAATTAGTAATTTTTAATCAATCTGAAATGGACGAAAGACGGGGGTGAAACTAGTCCGCATTGGCTGTTATTCAATGTACATTTGAAATAAATTGTATAGTAAAATTTATTTATTTCATGCGTTTACATTTGAAGAATGCGCTATGGGCCTTTGTTTTCAATCGGTTTAAATGAAATGCGGGCAGTTGTTGCGCATAAAAGCAAAAAGTTGTAAAAAAGTTACACAAATATAAAGATTATCAAAATTTACGCTTTTGCGCGCAATATGTTAAATATTGTGCATATAAATTTATAATTGTTAGTTTTGATAATTTTGCGATAAATCTCCGTGCATGACGGCGGTGTGTTAGAATGCTTTAGATTTGTTGGCAGAGGGTTGTCAATAAAGAAAACCTGTTTTGATAAACGGTCATGATAAAGGATAAAAAATGGCTATTGAAAAAAATTCTGTGGTTTCGCTTCACTATGAAATGTACGATGCGGACAACCAACTGCTGGACAAAACCGAAGAACCCATCGTCTATCTGCATGGCGGATATGACGGCATTTTCCCTTTGGTGGAAGAAGCTTTGCACGAGAAAAACGTCGGTGATACCGTTGAAGTCGCGCTGTCACCCGATGATGCTTTCGGCGAGCAAGATCCCAGCCTGGTGCGTATCGAAGATGTCAGCGTGTTTCCGGTTGAAGTGGAAGTCGGCATGATGTTTGAAGCCGATGATCCTGAAACCGGCGATGTCTTGATTTACCGCGTAACCGACGTGGCGGACGGAAAAGCCGTAGTAGACGGCAACCATCCGCTTGCCGGCATGAAAATCTTGTTCAAAGCGACAGTTGACGGCGTACGCGATGCGACTGAAGAAGAAATCGCACACGGCCATGTTCACGGCCCGCACGGTCATCATCACTAATTGAGTTAGTCTGCAATGCAAAAGGTCGTCTGAAAACAGGATTGGGTTTCTGTTTTCAGACGACCTTTTTGTATTTTGTTAAGAATATTGCTGTGGTATGGCTTCACTTAATGGATTAATCTTCGGCATAAAATTCATATATGTCGGTTTCACTTCGGGTAAAAACCAGGGCCAATTTACCTTCAGGTATTCTTTTTTGGGACATGCCGCCGATGCAGATTCCTAGGCTTGGAAAGGTGAGGTAATGTTTTCCTTCGAGAAAATGATGTTCGTTTTTTAGTTTTTCTATGCTCTCAGTTTCAAAGAGATTCAAGCCGTTGAAAATAGGATATGTGTATTGATTGCAAGTGACGGCAACCAGCCTGTTTTCCTTATATTGCAATTCGTACGAACCTCGTGTTTCAAAAGTGCTCCCTAAAATATTGTGTTGCAAAACTCTTTCTGCTTTGCCGAATTCGGCAATGATTTGTTGCATGGTATTGCCGAGTTTGAAAAATTTACCGTTTGTTTCTACGCCTTCAAAGGATGAGATTTTTACTTCATGAGGTTCTACTTCCGAAGGTTTCTTTTTGACTTTATTTTGCCAAAAATCTGTCAACTTGGTTTCTTCCTTGGAAAAAACGATAACGGCTTTGCCCTCTGGTATGCGTTTTTGACTCATGCCACCAATGCAGATACCGAGTTCAGGAAAGGTAATATACGATTTTTCTTCAATAAAATCATTCTGCTGCTTGATTTCTTCTAGGTCTTCGGCTGTAAAGACGTTTACGCCGCCAAGCATGGGGTTGGTATGTTTGTTGCAAATGATGGCAACAAGTTTATCTGCCCTATATTTTAATTCACAAGCAAATCTGTATTCGGTAGTAATATTCAAAAGGTTGTCTTGCACCACTTCGCTGGCCTCTCCAAATTCGGCGATGATTTGTTCATTGGTGTTACCAAGCTCAAAAAATATGTCGCCTAAATCCACACCTTTAAAAGGGATAATCTGAAACTTGTTGACCGTCATTTTGATTGCCTCATTTTATAAATGGTGGCTGCCTGAGCATTATTCGATGGCAAGCTGAGCCAATTCGTCTTTCGTGAATGCTTCCAGCAGAATATACGCCGCGTCAATAAAGCGGTATTTTTCTTTGGGCAGCTGTGCGATAAAGGTTTCGTAGGGCAGCTCGGTAGGTGAATCGTCATCGTTGGTAAAAATCAATCTCCAGCTGCTGATATCGTTGTTGGAAATATCGAGATCCGTGCCGTATTCTATTTCGGGTTGGTAGGGCAGGATAGTCGGCAGTTCAGGGTTTAAGACATAAAAGCCGACGAGCTCTCCCGTGTCACTATTTTTTCCAATCATTTGATGAGCGGAATAGGCATCCAGCCATTGGGTTTCACGCATCAGGCGGCTGAAGGCTGCGAGTGGGTCGTTGTCGGCTAGAATTTTGTCGCGAATCTCTTTGTTCAGTGCCACAGGGCGGGTAACGCCGTAGAATTTATAGTTTTGTATTTCGTTTTCATCTTCAAAAGGCACCATGGATATACCGGCCTGTATGTCTGGTTTGAAATCGAAGGTTTGGATGGTGTCGGCAGTGAAGGTTTCACCGGTTTCGCAGGTAATCGGTTGTTTGAGCGCGCGGGCTAAATCGGCGAGATATTGCAGGGCAATTTGCCAGTCTTCCAAAGTGCTGGGCGTGAATTGCCGCACAGCGTATTCCTGTGTGTCTTCATCAAAGGATAATTCAAATCCCCTACCGCTTTTTTCGTTCACGCCAAGCAGCAGACATTCGAAGTCGGATAACGGCAGTGTTTGAAATCGCTTTAAATCAAAATCTTCATCGTGTTCATCAAATGAAAATTGTGCCAGCGGCTGCGATGAAAGCTGGAAACATTCCTGCACGGTTAATACGGGCATGCGGCTAAATAGCTTTTTGGGATTTTTGATGTAGAAAGAAATGCTCATCGGAATATCCTTTCCAAATTTTGGCGGTATTTAGCCGTTATTTGTAGGCAGCCTGCACAATGAAATTGATTCAGGCTGTTTTGAGTTTTCAGACGGCCTCATCAGCGGATGTCTATTCCTTTGCGTTTAAATTCATCCTCCAACTGCCGGATTTGCTGTTCCGCTTTGAGGAGCTGTCTGTAATCGTCGGGGTGCATCGTATCGCGCAGGTTCATGCTTTTCAGGCCGAGTTCGCTCAGGCCTTGCGCTTGGGACGCGGCAGTTTCCGTTATCCGTTGCTTGTCCGACCATCCGCCGGAGCCGCTTATTTTGGTAATGCCGACTTGGCCTGCGGGCGCGTCGTAGAAGTTGTATGCGGCCGAGTCTTTGGGGTTGGGTTGGCCGTCCCGATAAAAGGTCGTCCATAGCAGTTTGTTGGTCTGTCTGGAATATTCCAGTTCGTGTCCCTGTATGTTGCCTTTGTCATCAAGGGTGTAAAGTTTGACCAGCGGCCTGATTGCAGGGTGCTTCGAGTCGGCCGGCATCGGGTGGTAATTGCCTTCCCAGCAGCGTTGCATGCGGTCTGCAACAGGGGTGCAGTGTTTGGGGGTGCGTGTTTCGTTCAAACGGAGCCAGTTGTTGATTCTGGCGAGTTCTTCGGGTGAGGGGGGTGTGTATGAGCTGCTGTCTGACGGGCTGTCGTATGACGAACTCCTGTATGACGAGCTGCTTGGCGAATAGTCGGTGCATGTAGCGTTGCCATATACCTGCATGCAGTGCCCTATACGGTTCATTTGCTGTGCGTGCTCTCGGCGCAGTATGTTTTCGTCGGCTGCCGCGAATTGGCTTGCCGCCAATCCGCAGAATGCCAGCAGGATAGGCAAAATCGTTTTGCGCATGGGGTGGTTTCCGTTTCAAGGTAAAAATTCGGGTATTGGGGTTTAAGGGAATCCGCGCTTTTAAGCTGCCTGAATATTTGTTTGCGCGGATTGGGTTCGGGAAGATGGTGTGCAGGCTGCTTTTTCGGTTTTCAGACGGACTCGGGTTGTCTGTGACTGTTAAGCGATAAAATGGTCGTACACGGCATCGATTTTTGCGCAGGCGCGTTGGACTGCGGCCTCCCAGTTGCCTGCCGTACCTTCGGCGTAAACGGTATCCACAGAAGCGAAGCCCAAGAAACCGCCAAGCAATGTTTTCAAATAGCTTGAGGCGAAATCCATTTGCGCCATCGGACCTTCGCTATAAACGCTGCCGCTGGTCTGCAACAGCAGTACTTTATGCTCGCCCATCAAACCTTTCGGTGTACCGTCTTCGCCGTAGCGGAAGGTTTCGCCGGGCATAACCAGATTGTCCAGCCAGTCTTTCAGGAGGGCGGGAATGGCGAAGTTATACATAGGGTAGGCGATAACGAGACGGCGGGCGGATTTGACTTGGTTCACGACCGACATCAGCCGAGCTTGCAGCGCAGCTTGTTCTTCGTTTGGTTGTTGCCCTTGAAACAGGGTAACAGTAAACATCTCCAGCACTGCCTTATCCAAAGGCTGAATATCTGCTTCTGCCAAATTGACCGTTTGCACGCTGCCTGCAGGCAGTTTGGTCAGCAGGTGGGCAACCATGCGATTGGTCGCGGAAGCAGTAGAATGTCGATCAGGATGTGCATTGATAATCAGGGTGTCAATCATTTTAGTTTCCTTTTTGGGGGTAGTTTAAGTGAGATAGGTTTTCAGACGGCCTCCGATACCGTATGGTCGTCTGAAACGTTTATTGCCGCAATGTTTTACCGTTCGATTTGGCTCACATCACGCACCGCGCCTTTGTCGGCGGAAGTCGCCATTGCGCCGTAGGCGCGCAGGGCGGCGGAGACGTAGCGGTCGCGGTTTTCCGGTTTCCACGCTTTGCTGCCGCGTGCT
>CAKARM010000065.1:0-9425 GCA_916720585.1 uncultured Neisseria sp. | reverse complement strand
GTGGCGGTGATTTCGATGCGGTAGGCGGTATTGGCGGCTTCGGAGGCGGTGAAGGATTTGACGGAGAGGGAGGGGGAGAATCGGGCGAAGGTGAGATGGTAGGATTGGCGGGCAGTCATGGCGTTAGATTTAAAAATGACAATGAGGTTCATATAGTAACTTGAATGTCATTGTCGGTAAAGCAAATGGGATAAACGGTAGAAAGGTCGTCTGAATGGAGGTTTTCAGGCGACCTACTTTGGGGATAAAAATCTAATCTCAACCTGTTTATACATATATCCCATACTCGTTGCAGCCATAGATAAAGACACACTAATAATTTTCTACATAAATATAGCAACTCAACCATTTTTTAATGGTATGGAATACAGTTCATTCAATTCATGTAAAAAAGGCGTGCCATATTTACCGACCATAACACTATATTCTTCCAACAAGGAAAAGGTATCATCGGATATTGAAAGAGTAAACTGACCGTCAGCTATATCAAACTCATCTTCATCATTTGAATTCAAACAAATTCTAAAAGAAAGCTTGTATTCTTTCTTGCGCTTTGTTAAAGAAACCTGCCCTTCCCAATAATTCCCTTCGCTTTGTAATGAAGAAATTATTTCTTTTAAATCATTTCTTTTTACATGCCAATACATACTATCGCGTCTGATCTCTAAATTCATATTTTCTTTCGACAGCAAATATTCGGACTGGCAACATAAGTCATTCCGATCACCCAATAACTCATAGGAAATAGCCGGTAGAGTACCCTATTTATATAAACGGTTTTGCGAAAATCATTATTCAGCTTTGCTCATCGTTTCGCTCATCTTAATTTAAAAATCCGGATTTTCCTTACGGTATGCTTCGTTATCTTTTTTCAAAGTTTCATGAAACTGATGCATAGGATTTTCCGGCCTCTGCCTACCGTAACTTGAAATTAATACACGCACTGAATAATCCGGCAAAATGTGAAACTGCAATAATCCGTTGTCTTCATCGGTAAATTTATCTACCTTCGCATTAACGTTACGCTCTTCAAATTCATTTGTATCCGTGCTTATCGTCAAGGTCAGTGGCAGCGTCATCCCCTCATGCCAGCGTGGGATGGAAACGCAACATTGTCCACCTCCTTCCTCTGCATAAGGACTGATTCCACCTAAATGCCATGTTTGTCCGACCTGTTGATAAAAAATCGTTACACCTCGGTCGGAATAGTTGTTTAGCATAAATGAAAACGGGCGTTCCTTATCGGTATCCACAAAAAAATCATCCTTTTGATTGAAGATTTCTTTTCCCGAAGAGGCATAGATTGATAAAACCGGAAGAGCGGCGACTAAAGCTACCAAGCCTAAAAATCTAAATAATTTTTTCATTTTTTTCCTTTTTGCCCGCCGCAATGTTCAGGGCGGCGCATTTTTAAATGACAACGTAGTTCGTATAGTAGCTTGAACGATGTAATGGGTAAAGCGAATGGGATAACCGGCTGATGGGTCGTCTGAATGGTTGCAGACCCGTTGGATTTGCTTTTTTCAGACGAGCTTTTGATGTGTGTTTTCTCTGATGCTATTGATTTAAAAGAAAGGTCGTCTGAAACCTTAGATTTCAGACGACCTTTCTGCATTAAACCTTTGATGTTTAGAAAATCAGCTATTTTCTAAAGTCCGGCAGTTTTTCTGCTGTGTTTATTTGGGGTTCTTCTCGATAAGGGCGACGAGTTGGCCGATATAGCCTTGAACGAAGCTGCGCGCGGATTCGATGAGTTTGCCGTTGTCGTCAAACAAGGTGGGGGAGTTGCCGAGGAAGACTTCGGGCTGTCCGGTCAGCGGCATATTGAAGTAGGACAAGGCAAGGCGCAGGTTTTTTTGCGAACTGTAACCGCCCATTTTACCGACGGAATGGCTGATGATGCCTGCGGGCGTGTTTTTCCAGGCGACGTCGGCGTTGGGTTTGGAGCCGATGTCTATTGCGTTTTTCAGGCAGGCGGGGACGGTGCGGTTGTTTTCGGGGGTAACGAACAATACGCCGTCGGAAGCTTTGATGGTTTCGCGGAAGGCGGTGTAGCTTTCGGGCGTGGGGAAGTCGGTTTCGGCGGGGTCGTCGTAGTCGAAATTGTAGAGCGGCAAATGACCGATTTCGACGATTTGGGCATCATAGCCTTCGGGGAACATGGGGATGACGTTTTGCGCCACTTTGCGGGCGAACGAGCCTTTACGCAGGCTGCCTACTAAAATGCTGACTTTTTTTGCCATAAATTTTCTCCTGATGATGTAAAAATAATAACGATTCTTGAATTCATTTTAAAGCCGCCGGTTGATTGTCGTCAATCCTGTTGGGAACAAATTGACCATTCAGCGCAAGGCAGACCTGAGTTGGGAAATCGGTTTGGTAGCGGCTTGCCTGCCCTGCCCCAGTTTCGAGACAGTCATTTTCTAAAGTGTTGAAACGTCATTGGGGTCGTCTGAAAACCCTATCGGGCATGAATCAAGACGACAATGCTATAATCCATCCTGAAATTTTTATCTTGAAGAACACGCCATGCAAGCCGATTTCAGACGACCTGTCCTTGCCATCGACACCAGCACTTCCTACCTGTCCCTAGCGTTGCAAACCGATGGACAGATTGTTTCGTTTCATGAAGATGTCGGCACGAAGCAATCCGATTTGATCCTGCTGCAGATTCGTGTTTTGTTTGAACAAGCCGGTATTGCGGCGGCGGATTTGGGCGTCATCGTCTATGCGCAAGGTCCCGGCGCGTTTACCGGTTTGCGTATCGGAACAGGTGTGGCGCAAGGTTTGGCGACGCCGTTTGGTACGCCCCTTATCGGCATCCCCTGTCTGGATGCGGCGGCGTATCTGCTGCCCGAACAAAGCTGCGTACTGGCAGCGACCGACGCGCGTATGGGCGAGGTGTTTTACGCATGGTTCGACACGGGCGCGCACCGACGGCTCGGCGATTATCAGGTCGGCAAAGCGGCTGAAATTGTCGAACCCGAAGGCCGTGCGTTTACCGGCGGCATAGGCAATGCGTTTGCGCTGACCGATGCGCCGCCCTTTGCCGGCACGCCGAAAATGCCTGCCGCTTCCGACTATCTCAAGCTGGCACTCAGCGGGCGTTATCCCGCTTCCGATGCCGCGCACGCCGAATTGCTTTATGTCCGCAACAAAGTCGCCCTGACCGCCAAAGAGCAGGCAGAACGGAAAGCGCAGGCATGAATATCCGCCCCGCTTTTTCAGACGACTGCCCTGCCCTTGCCGCGATTGATGCTCTCAGCAACCCTTCTCCCTGGTCTGTGAAACAATTTGCCTCCGCATTGGCGCAGAGTACGGATAAATTATGGGTCTGCGAAACCAACGGCGTCATCGGCGGCTTTATCGTGTGGCAGGATATATTAGATGAATCCGAGCTGCATTTGATTGCCACCGCCCCCGAATACCGCCGCCAAGGCATTGCCGCCGCACTTTTGGAACATTGGTTCCGCCACGCCCAAACCGCCGGTATCACGCGCCTGCTGTTGGAAGTCCGCGCCGGCAATGCCGCCGCCCAATCGCTGTATCTCAAATACGGCTTTACCGAGGTCGGCATCCGCAAACATTACTATTCCCTGCCCGAAGGCGGGCATGAAGACGCCGTATTAATGGAAAAACCATGTTAAGCAGCCGCTATCTCCACTTGCATCAGGCATTAGGCTTAGGCCCGATGTGGCTGAACCGTCACTCCAAAGTCATCCCGCCGGCAGGCGATGCACCCGTTACGCAGCCGCAGAAACCTGCTGCCGCCCAAGTTGCCGAAGCCGTCCGCACGATTTCCGCATCGGCACATCATGCCCGCATGGCGGCGATAGCGGCGGTTCAACACGAAAAAACCGCCTCCGCAACAACGCCCCCTATCCCGCCGTCTGCCGCGCCAGTTGACGCGCCTTCCCCGTCCGCGCGGACACATTCTGCACCCGAAAACACCGGCCAAGCTCCCGCCGCAACCGTTTCAGACGACCTCCCGCGCCTGCAAACTGAAGCGCGTCCGTCCGAAGTCATCATCATCAGTATCTGTCCCGCAACCGAAGACAGCCTGCACGGACAGCTCTTTCACGGCGCGGTCGGCGTCCTGCTCGACAATATGCTTGCCGCCATCCGCCTGACGCCCCAACAAGCCTACAAAACCAGTTGGGTCAAAGCAGCGCCCGTTTTCAGCCCGCACCCTACTGACGAACAAATCCAAGCCGAGCTGCCCCAGCTTGCCCGAGAGCTTGCCGATACGCAGGCGAAAGCCGTGTTATTGGTGGGGCAAATATTTGAAAAACCCGAACTTGCCCCATTGATAGACACACTCTGCGGCAACACCCCCCGCTTCATCCTTCCCCACCCTGCCCACCTGCTGCGCCAACCGCAGCTCAAAGCAAAAGCTTGGCAGGTTTTGAAACAAGTGCGGCAGATACTGAATTAAGGCACGCCGACAGCATCCCAAACAAACGCCGCACCTCATCCACCCCCTTCCCTATCCATCATGTACCTCACCCAAGAAAAACCCTACCGCCCGCTGCTGATTGCCCTGATTTTCCTGACCCTGCCTCTGGCATTGCTGCTGCACGAAATCATCACAGTCGGGCTGTTCCGCCATTCCGGACTGCTGCTGACCTTCCAAAACGGGCAGTTGCGGCAAGTAGCGGGCTGGGATGACACCATCGTTTGGTTTATCTGCGGCGTATTCGGTTTTTTCAACCTGATTATCGCGGGCGGACTGACCAAACTCGCCTACAAAAAAATGATGCGCCGCCATTTCCACTACGCCCTGTTTTTAAGCGGCGCGGCGGCGTGTGCGGCGGCTTTGGTGGTGATTATCTTGGAATCCTTACTGGGTAGCGCGGCATTGGGCGGCATGCGGCAAGGCGGAATATTTCTTTACGCATTGAGCGTCTGGATATTGGCAATGCTGACGCTGCCGCGCCAACTGACCCGCGCGCCGGAGCAGCCCATCATCTTCCACAAAATGAAAAGATAAGCCCGACAATAGGGAGTCAGAGCAACGTCTTCCTTCATATCCTCCGGCAAGAAACCATAAACAAGGGGTCGTCTGAAACTTTTCAGACGACCCCTTTACCCAAATTCATTAGTCCTTAGCGTTTGAATTCAGGCAGGATTTTTTAACGTTTGCATCAATCCGCAAGCAGGCAGGCAGGCATCGGATTTTCTGCTATGATTTTTCTATCTTACCCAAGGTCGTCTGAAAGAAAGCGCACGATGAAACCTAAACTGATTATCTTCGACTGGGACGGAACGCTGGCAGACACGACGCGCCCGATTATCCGCACCTTCCAACAAAGTTTTGCCGACTGCGGCATGCCCGTTCCCGATGACGATGCCGTCCGCGCCCTCATCGGTTACAGCCTGCCGGAAATCATCCGCCGCCTCGCCCCGCATGCCGGCGAACACATGCGCGAAGAATTGACGGAAACTTACGCCGCACACTATCTCAACCCCAACAACCACAACATGACGCTCTTCCCCGAAGCCCTGCCCTGCCTGCACACCCTGCAAAACCAAGGCTACTGGCTCGCCGTCGCCACGGGCAAAGGCAGGATAGGACTCGACCGCTCTATCGCGCAAACCGGTACGGCCGATTTTTGGATGGCGACAACCTGCGCCAGCGAACAAGCCTCCAAACCCGCACCCGACATGGTTTTCAAACTATGCGACGAACTGGGGCTGACGCCGCAGGAAACTTTGGTTGTCGGCGATACGACCCACGACTTGGAAATGGCCGCCAACGCCAAAGCCCCCGCCGTCGCCCTCACCACAGGCGCACACTCCGCCGCCATGTTGAACACCGCCCCGCATCTTGCCATATTCGACAGCCTCTCCGATCTGCCTGATTTCTTGGAAACGTTTGATTGGACGGGCAAGGTTTAACGCAAAGCACAAACCCTTTAACGTTGCAGACAACCAAACCGTAGCGTGGGCTTCGCCCGCGAAAAACTCGGTTTATGATCCGATTTAGAAACCGATTGACTGATTTCTGATTCGGAAACCGATTGGCAGATTTCGCGGGCAAAGCCCACGCTACACTTTTCCCGAAGCATTACGGCGTGCTGCCGATCATCGGGCTAGGCGTACCTTTTCGGAGAATGTTTTTCTGTAGCGAATGAGCAAATCTCCTCCCTATCCAACTTAACATAGACCCACCGCCGTAGCGTGGGCTTCGCCCACGAAAAACTCGGTTTATGATCCGATTTAGAAACCGATTGGCAGATTTCGTGGGCAAAGCCCACGCTACACTTTGCTCGAAGCATTGCGGCGTGCTGCCGATCATCAGGCTAGGCGTACCTATTCGGAGAAATCCTTTGTGTCGAACGAGTCAATCGCTTCTCCATCCCAAACCCTCTCCACAATAAAAAAGGTCGTCTGAAAACCTACCCCTCAAGTTTTCAGACGACCTTTTTTAGTTCACCAAGACCAACCGCTTATCCCTACTTCAACAACTCATCCGTTATCCGTTGCAAAAACTCGATGCGTTCGGGCTTGGCTTCGCCTGTTTCGACGGCGGCTTTGACGGCGCAGCCGGGTTCGGCGCGGTGGGTGCAGTTGTGGAAGCGGCATTGTCCGACGAGGTGGTTCAGGTCGGGGAAGTATTGCAGCAGGTCGGCGGCTTCTAGGTGGTGCAGCCCGAATTCTTGCAAACCTGGGGAGTCGATTAATTGGGTTGCTTCGTTTAAATCGTAAAGCTGGGCGTGGGTGGTGGTGTGTTTGCCGGAGTCGAGCGCGGTGGAGATGTCGCCGGTACGGGCGGTTTGGTTGCCTAAGAGGGCGTTGGTCAGGGTGGATTTGCCCATGCCGCTTTGTCCGAGCAGGATGTTGGTATGCCCTTGCAGGACGGGGCGCAGGACGTCGGCGTTTTCCAGCGCGCGGGTTTCGATGACGGGATAACCGAGCGTTTCGTAAAATTTGAGTTTTTCGCGCCAGAAGGCGGTTTCTGGCAGGTCGGCTTTGTTCAGGACGATGACGGCTTGGATACCCGCGGCTTCGGCGGCTAGGAGGGCGCGTTGCAGCAGGGCTTCGCTGGGCGAGGGAACGGCGGCGGTAACGATAAGGAGCTGGCTGACGTTGGCGGCGATGAGCTTGGTTTTCCAAGCGTCTTGGCGGTAGAGCAAGCTTTCGCGCGGCAGGTAGTCTTCGATGACGGCTTGTTCGGCGTTGAGGTTTTGGATATGCACGCGGTCGCCGCAGGCGAAGTCCACCCGCTTTTTGCGCGTGCTGGCTTCGTAGGTTTTGCCGTCGGGCGTGCGCACGATATAGCGGCGGCCGTAGCTGGTGATGATTTGGGCGGTATCGGTCATGAACGGTTGGGTCGGGTGGGATGGATAAAGGGAATATTCGCAGCGGCGTGGCAGCCTTGCGGCGAAAAGGTATTGTACCGAAATAGGCAGGGGTCGTCTGAAACGATTCTATAGTGGCTTAACTTTAAACCAGTACGGCGTTGCCGCTTGTCTTGATTTCAACGCAACCCGCGGGATTCGGAAGGTTTTCAGACGACCTCTCAGCCCATCACAATCCGAGCGACCACGCGTTGACGCCTCCGGAAAAATCTTCCAAACGGTTTTCGTAGTGCGCGAAGATTTCTTCGATGATTTCGTCTTCGCCGTCAATCAGTCGGATTAAATTCATATCCGCTTCCGAAATCAGCCCGCGCCCGAGCAGCTCTTTGCGTATCCAGTCCAACAAGCCCGACCAGAAATCCTTGCCCACCAAGATAATCGGACGGTCGGGCGTTTTGCCCGTCTGAACCAACGTCAGGCTTTCAAACAGTTCGTCCAGCGTACCGAAGCCGCCGGGCATGACGACATACGCGACCGCGTGTTTCACAAACATCACTTTGCGCGGGAAGAAATGTTGGAACTTGATGGACAAATCCTGATACGGATTGGCTTTTTGCTCGTGCGGCAACACGATATTCAGCCCCACCGCAGGGCTTGCGCCCGCAAACGCGCCCTTGTTCGCCGCTTCCATAATCCCCGGCCCGCCGCCCGAAATGACGGAAAAACCGGCATCCGAGAGCTTGCGCGCCAGCCGCAGCGTAAATTCATAATCGGGATGGTTTTCCGGCGTGCGCGCGCTGCCGTAAATGCTGACCGCAGGCTGAATCGCCCGCAGCTCCTCGCCCGCCTCGACAAATTCCGAAATAATCTTCAAAACATGATACGACTCCCGCGCCTGAATCTCGCGGCGCGCCTCATCGGTCAGCATAGGCTTGGGCAGTTTTTTGAGCAGGCTCACGGTTTTTCCTTCATCTTGTTAAACCCCCACATTGTAACCGACAGAACCCGAGGTCGTCTGAAAACGCAAACATGAACGGCAGCAAGTGTTCCTTATTTGAACCGAATCATGCGTTTCTGCCTCAAGATTGCCGTCTCAGCCGCGACCGCTTGCGTTACAATCCCCCATTTCCGCCCACATCCCGCCATGCTCGACATCCTCTACCGCGACAGCCGCACCATCGCTGTCAACAAACCCGCTGGAATGCTCGTCCACCGAAGCTGGCTCGACCGCCACGAAACACGGTTTGTCATGCAAACCCTGCGCGACCAAATCGGACAACACGTCTATCCCGCCCACCGCCTCGACCGCCCCACATCCGGCGTCCTCCTGTTTGCCCTCGACCCCGAAGCCGCCTGCCTGCTGACGCAGCAGTTCGAACAAAAAACCACACGCAAAACCTACTGGGCAATCGTGCGCGGATATTTGCCCGACGACGGACTCATCGACTACCCCCTCAAATATCAGCCCGACAAAATCGCCGAATCCCAAACCGAAGCCACCCTCCAAGAAGCCCAAACCCGATACCGCTGCCTTGCGCGCACCGAATTGCCCTTCCAATCCGCCGCCCGCTACCCGACCTCGCGCTACTCGTGGGCAGAACTCATCCCGCACACAGGCCGTAAACACCAACTCCGCCGCCACATGAAACACATCTTCCACCCCATCGTCGGCGACACCAACTACGGCGACCTGCGCCAAAACCACGCCACCGCCGCCCACCTCGGCACCACCCGCCTCATGCTCCACGCCCGCAGCCTGTCGTTCCAAAGCATCGAAAACGGCGAAACCCTGACCGTCTGCGCCGATACCGACGAGAGCTGGCGAATTTGGCTGGATGCGTTTGAAGCGTAAGTGAAAAGTCGCGTCAACAGGCGATTTGGTTATACTGCAAAGCCGGACACGGGTTTCAGACGACCTTTATTCATCAAAACACGCTTGAGATAACCGAACCCCGTAGCGTGGGCTTTGCCTGCGGGATTTGCCGTCCATCAGTCTGAATCGGGTATTTGTGCTGACATCTGCTTCGCAGGTAGAACCCGCGCTACGGTTTGTTGTGCCGATACCGACGAGAGCTAGTGGATTTGGCTGGATACGTTTGAGGCGTAAGCGCAAAGTCGTGCCAA
>CAKARM010000064.1:0-9550 GCA_916720585.1 uncultured Neisseria sp. | reverse complement strand
ATTTAGTCCTCTCCAGATTATAACTTTTCATCAACCCACTACAGTTGACAAAGAGTCTAAAAAACCTTGTCAAAACCATAAAAAAGGCTGTCCGAAATTATGTTTAAATTTCGGACAGCTTTTTTTTAGAGCTATAACAATTTCAAATTACTTCGATAATCAAGACAACCCCATAGCAACTGTATTGTTAACCCCATCAGGTAAACATACGGCCACTATATGTATTAAAACAACTTCTGCATTTTTTGGCTAACCTTAAACCCATGTTTATCTTGATTGGAGCAAGTCACCTCCGAACCAGAAGCCGTACATTGCCAGCCATTGCCTTTCACTGTTTCTCCGTCTTTCAAGATACGGGCTTTAGGATTAAAAGGAAAATCACTGTGGCAAACCATATCTGCTTTGCCGGTTTTACCTAAGAAAAATGTTCCGCCCCATTCGAGGTCGCAATCCTTGGGACGCGGTAAAACAGGTTTGCCTTTAATTTCAGTCAGACATGATATACCCTGAGCCAAATCAGATGTTTTCGCATCGCCGCCGCAATAAATCTTACCGTTTCCGGCACGAAAATCGATGTTATACAGCCCGCTATTTATCTCATTTTCAGTTCCTTCCGAAGAAGGTGCCGCAAAAGCTGCAACCGAGAAAGTGAGCGATGTCAAAATAAATAATTTTTTCATATAAAGATTCCCATATAGTGGATAACAGAGGTTAAAAACGTTTCAAGGCTTTCAGGTGCGCTTGTGATTGTTCAATGCTGCATTTAAGGATATACCAATCAGCCGCAGATTTCAGATCAGTGTCATTTGTCGGGTCAGAGCAAAGTTGCTCTTTATACTCCCCCCAAGTTTTACGTACCTTATTAAAATAAGAAGCCGGCAAACCATGTAAGGCAGCATCTTTATTCTTTACCCGTTGGTACAGTATTTTATATTGTTCATCAATTTCTTTTGCCAGTCGCCCATCCAGTATATCTAGGCAATCGTAGTCAACCTCTTCAATATTTTCCAGCATGCTTTTAGGGCAAACATCTTTATTATGGGTAGCATTTTCTTGGGCATAACAAAAAGCTGTACCCATTAAAGCCACAGAGAAAAACAATACTTTTTTCACTTTTTCAATGTTCCTTAAATTTGTAAAAAATCGGCGCATTATAACCACACCGGCAGCATGATGCATAATGTATCAATGTTTAGCCATCCATATTTTATCTGCTTTTTCTAAATAAAACCCAATCATTTTAAGTTTCTTTATCACTCAGTTTTAGCAAGACATTTGCATTTGAGCGAGATAGGCAGATAGAGGCATGGTAAAATTCTGTATGCGAAAATTTGGATTATATCGGTTTGGCGAACCTTCAGGCTATCTGAAACCACAAGCCGACATCCATCCTCACCCCAAACACGAAAGCAAAAAATGTCCTACACTTTTACCTTGGCAGAACACGCGCTGGAAGCGGAATTGAAAAAGCTGATCCTGCAAGAAGCCGACAAGACCGATGATGTTGCCGCTGAAGACTTTACCGACGATGCGCCGCTGTTCGGCGACGGCAGCCCTGTCGATTTGGATTCGCTCGACGCGCTGCAAATCTGCGTCGCGCTGCAACAGTATTTCCAAGTGCGGCTGCAAGGCGACCGTATGGTGCGCAAGCATATGATGTGCGTGCGCGATTTGGCGGCGTTCGTCCGCGCGGAGCATGGGGCATGAGCTGGGTTTGCGGTACGGCGGCCACCTCCGCGCTGAATCCGCAGGCGGATTTCAGACGACCTGATGCGGTGTCTTATACGTTTTTAAACCAGCCGCAGCAGGCCGCTTATTTCCGCGCTTTTGCCGACGACAGCTTGGGGAGTACCGCTTTTGCGGATATTGCCGAACAACATTTGCGCCGCGCCGCCGAAGATGCCGGATGGTCGTCTGAAAGCTGGCACGACGCGCCGGTTTTTATCGGTTCGAGTTCTTACGCCATCGCCGAATACGAAAACCGCCGCCGCGCGGGCAATACGGACATTGGAGAACACGGTCTGCTCTATCTTGCCGAAGATTTGCGCAAACGCAGCGGCAACCGGCAGATTTTCAGTTTGGCAACCGCCTGCACCTCCTCCGCCCATGCGCTGATTCAGGCAGACAATTGTTTGCGCAGCGGAGCGGAACGCGCCTTCGTCCTCGGCATCGAAAACCTCAACCGCCTGACCCTGCTGCATTTTCACAGCTTGGGTTTGTTTACCGAACGCTATCAACCCTTCGGCGGCAACGGTCTGATTTTGGGCGAAGGTGTCGCCGCACTCGCCCTCTCTGCCACACCGCCCGATTATGCAGGTCGTCTGAAACTCGTCGGACACGCCGCCAATACCGGCAACGACCTGATTCAAAGCAACAGTAAGGCGTTGGAGCAGGTTATCAGCCGCGCTTTAAACATCGCCGCCGCTGCACCCGAAAACATCGCCGCCGTCAAAACCCACGGCATCGGCACCGCCGACAGCGACGCCGCCGAACTGGCTGCACTGGAAAACGTGTTCGGCACCCTGCCGCCGCTGATGGCGTTCAAAACGCAAATCGGCCACACCCTCGGTGCAACCGCCGCCCTCGAAACCGCACTGCTCTTGTCCGCCCTGAAAAAAGGCGGCGGCACCGATTATCAAGGACGCGAAATCCGTTTTTCAGATGGCCTTTTCTGTCTCGCCAACCATTTCGGTTTCGGCGGCAGCAACACAGCTATGGTATGGCAATGGCAATCATAAATCCCGACATCCGCATCACCGCCGCCGCGCGTTTCGATACCGAAGCCGCCGTCGGCAACAAAATCCTTAAACAAACCTTGCAACAGCAAAGCGGCACGGACGCCCGCCGCCTCAGCCGCCTGAGCCTGATTGCCGCACTCGGCGCAGGCCTGTTGCGCGGACAAGGCGAAATCCGCCCCGATTGCGCCGTCTTCCTCGGCACGCCGTTTTCCTCGCCGTCCGTGTTTGAAAAAATGGCGGACAACGTACTCAACCACCATGCCGCCATGCCTTTCGACTTCATCGCCAACCTGCACAACGCCCCCGTTTTTCATGCCGCACAAACCCTAGGCACGCACGGCGCGACGTTGGCGGTTGCTACCGAACGCCATTTGGAAACCCGTTTCCATCCCCTGCTGCTCGCCGCACAATCCTTGCAAAGCGGCGGGCAGGCAGCAGTCGGCTGGGCATACGAACACCAAGCCAACCACGCCGATACGCGCGAAGGCAGCATTTGGATTTTGCTCGAACACGGCGCAGAACACGGCGTTCCCGTTACCTTGGGCGGACAAACTAAAAAAACCGAAAGGCCGTCCCGTCAGGCGGCTGTGCACTCTGAAACGCAAAGATATTATTGGCAGGACATCGCTGATATTTTAGAAACATTGTGCCTTGCCGACGGTTTGTCATCCGACAAACCCAACCCAATCATGATGGCGCGCGCAGAAATTCTATAAGGTCGCAAACGCGAAACGTGTCCCGAAATACGCCGCCGCCTCCGCGCTGACAGGTCGTCTGAAAATCCGAAACTGTCTTCTGTTTCAAACACATTTTCAGACGACCTGTTTCTTTCCCCTGCCGATTATCCATTCGGATTGTCAATGCACCCGACTTCCCCATAAAATGCCGTAGACACACTTCAAACCCATTTGAAAAATGATGACTACCTACCGCCGCGCCTACACCGTCCTCACCGCCCTGCTGACCCTGTTCCTCATCTACACCGTCTCCACGCAAAATTGGCTGCAAACTGACCTGACCGCGCTGCTGCCGAGCGAACAGCAGCCTGACATGCTTTTGACGGCGGCGGACAAGGCGGGCGAAGAGCAGTTGAACACGCAGGTGATTTTGCTGGCGGGCAGCAAAGACGCGGAAACGGCGTTTCAGACTACCTCCGAGATTGCGGCTTTGTGGCGTAAAAGCGGCGTGTTTGAGCAAGTGGACAGCAGCGTGACGCCCGACTTGGACAAGGTGCGCAAGGACATCGGCAAGCTGGGGCTGGCGCTGCTGCCAAACGAACAGGTGCGTCTGCTGTTTGAGCATCCGCAAGCGTATTTTCAGGCGAGGGCGGAAGCGGCGGTCAACCCGTTTGCCGCGCCCTCGCCTTTGTCTTTGGAACAAGACTGGCTGGGCTTCGGGCGTTTTGTCGCAGGCAAGGCGAATCCGCAAAGCCGTTTGCAGTGGAACATGGACAACGGAATGCTGTTCACCGAAGGCGACGACGGGAAAACTTGGGTTTGGCTGCGCGGACGGCTGGCGGCGGGCGACAATTTTTCCGGCAACGACGCCCTTCTGCCGCTGATGGCGGAAAGCCGCAAACTGGCAAAAGCCAAAGGCGCGGACACGCTGGCGGCAGGCGGCGCGCTGTTTGCCGCCGCATCCAAAACAGAGGCGGAGCAGGAAAGCCGGCTGATGAGTACGGTGGGGATGCTGCTGACCTTCGCGCTGCTGCTGTGGGTATTCCGCAGCGTCCGCGTGTTCTGGCTGACGCTGCCTTTGGCGGCGGGTATGCTGACCGGTCTGGCGGCGGCTTTGCTGTTCTTCGGCGAAGTGCATATCCTGACCATCGTCATCGGCACGAGTTTGGTCGGGATGCTGGTGGATTTCCCGCTGCACTGGCTTGCGCCTTCGGTATTCGGCACACGGGCGAAAAACGGCAAAACGGCTTTTTCAGACGACCCCGTCTGGCAGGCAGAACCCGCCATGAAACATGTTTTGCCGAGCTTTACCGTCAGCCTGCTGATTACGGTATTGGGCTACGCGCTCTTGTGGTTCACGCCGCTGCCCGTATTGCGGCAGACCGCCGTGTTTTCAGGGTTTGCGCTGGCGGGCGCATTCGGCGCGACGGTATTGTGGCTGCCGCCGCTGTTTCAGCGTTACTGCGCCAAAACCGTGCCGTTTGCCGCGCTGACCGAACGGCTCTACGCGCTGTCGGGTCGTCTGAAAATCCGTCTGCACAAACGCGGCTGGCTGATGGTCGGCGGCGTATTGCTGGCGGTCGGGCTGTGGCGCAGCGACTGGCGCGACGACATCCGCCAGTGGGTCAACATGCCGTCTGAAATGCTGGCGGAAGTGCAACGCATCGGGCCGTTGAGCGGCGCGGATTTCGGCGGCAAATACTTGGTTGCCGAAGCGCCGAGCGAAGACGCTTTATTGATGAAAACCGCCGAACTCGGCCGCGCGCTGCAACCCCTCGTCGCGCAAGGCAAGCTCGTCAGCTTCCAATCTCCCGACCAGCTCCTGATGCCCGTATCCGAACAGAAAAAACTGCAAAACCGCCTGCGCGAGCTTTCCAAGCTGCCTGAAAGCCGCCAACCGCTCGTCGATATCGGCATTCCGCACAAAACCCTACGCAACGCGCTGCTGCAAGCCGCCGATGCGCCGCCGCTGACGCTTGCCGACGCTCTGAAAACCGATTTGGCGGAAGCCTGGCGGCCGCTGTATTTAGGTGAGGTCGAAAAAGGCCGTTTTGCCGCCATCGTGCGCCTGAACGGCATAACCGACGACACCGCCGTCCGCTCCGCCGCGCAAAGCGTAGCGGGCGTACATTGGGCGGACAAACGCGCCCACTTGAACGACCTTTTCCACCACACGCGCAATCAGGCGGCATGGTTGAAACTGGCATCCTACGCACTGGCATGGCTGGTTTTATGGCGCATGTTCGGCATGAAACGCGGCACCAAAATCCTTGCCGTACCTCTTGCCGCCGCCGTCTGCACCGTCGCCGTACTCGGTTTGGCAGGCATCCCCGTCAGCCTGTTCGCCATGTTCGGCCTGCTTTTGGTGTCCGCCATCGGCGTCGATTACGCCGTCTATGCCCTCACCGCGCGACACAGCGCCCCCGCGCGGCTGGGCGGAATGCTGCTCGCCGCTGCCACCACCGCCATCTCCTTCGCCCTGCTCGCCCTAAGCGGCACACCCGCCGTCGCCGCCTTCGGCATTACGGTCACGGTCGGCGTAGCGTTCAATATTTGGCTGGCGGGGGCTTTGTTGAAAGATTGATGTTTAAAATTTAAAAAAACAAAAAGGTCGTCTGAAAACAGGTTGGTGCAAAATCCGCCATACCCGTTTTCAGACGACCTTTTTAACAATATCAAACGTAATCAAGCCGCTGTCTTCTTGCAGAACATAAGTGGTTTAAGAAACAGCCTAAGGATGCCCTTTATCCGCTCCCTCATCAAACCCAAATGCCTGCCTCTTTTCGGGCAGGCATTTTCATGCGGTCATGGTGTGCGGCTCAATATTTGACTGCCCAGCCTATCTCGCCGCCCGCGCGCATCGGGACGAGTTCGCCGTCGCCGTAAGGGACGCTTGCGGGAACGATTTGGCTTTGTTTGACGAGCGTTATCGTGTCGGTGTTTTCGGGAATGCCGTAGAACCTTGCGCCGTTTTTCGAGGCGAAAGCTTCGAGTTTATCCAACGCGCCTGCTTTTTCAAACACTTCGGCGTAAAGCTCGATGGCGGTCATGGCGCTGAACATGCCGGCGCAGCCACAGGCGTTTTCTTTGGCAGATTTGGCGTGCGGCGCGGAGTCTGTGCCGAGGAAGAATTTGTGCGCCTTATCGCCGGTAACGGCGGCAACCAATGCCTGACGGTGGGTTTCGCGTTTGAGTACGGGCAGGCAGAAATGATGAGGGCGCACGCCGCCGACCAAAAGGTCGTTGCGGTTGAGCAGGAGGTGTTGCGGAGTAACGGAGGCGGCAACGTTGTCGCCTGCGTCCAAAACCAGGCGGGCGGCTTCGGCGGTGGTGATGTGTTCGAACACGACTTTAAGATTCGGCACTTGCGCCAAAACGGGTTTCATCACGCGCTCGATAAAGGCGGCTTCGCGGTCGAAAATGTCGATTTCGGGGTCGGTTACTTCGCCGTGAACGAGGAACAGGATGCCTTGTTTTGCCATTTCTTCCAAAACGGGAATGAGTTTGAACAGGTCGGTTACGCCGGAATCGGAATTAGTGGTCGCGCCTGCGGGGTAGAGTTTGAAGGCGACGATGCCGGCGGCTTTGGCTTCGCGCACAAGCTCGGGCGTGGCTTGGTCGGTCAGGTAAAGCGTCATCAAAGGCTCAAACGCGCTGCCTTCGGGCAATGCCGCCATGATACGCGCTTTGTAGGCAAGCGCGTCGGCTACGCTGACGACGGGCGGCTTGAGGTTGGGCATGATGACGGCACGCCCCATCTGGCGGGCGGTATAGGGGGCAACGGCTTGGAGCGCGTCGCCGTCGCGCAGGTGCAGGTGCATATCGTCAGGGCGGGTTATGGTCAGGGTTTGCATGGGTGTTCCTTTTTAGATTTTTGGGTTTCAGACGACCCCTTGATGTTTCCTAGGGGCTGTCAACATTTAATTTTCCCAGTGGATTTTTGTTCACAAAGCGGAAGATTCAAGGCGGAAACCGCAACAAGGTTGGACACCTTGTGAGGATTTCCAACGTGGAAGATGCCGCTTTGAGGATAAAAAGACACGGAAACTATTGAATGGCGACAGCCCCAAAGCTCGTCTGAAAAGACTATTGCACAAGGACAGGTTTGCCGTTGTAGGACTGATGCGTCAGGTAAAACACCGCCTGCACGGGCAACTGGTCGGACGGGGTGGTTTTGACGGTCAGCAGGGTTTCTTCCGGGCTACCCGACGCGCGCCACGCATAAGAAAGCTGACAGATCGGAACCGGCGATTCGGAGGCTTGATCGGTGCGCAATTCGTTGTTCAAACCCTTAGGCGGGTTTTCGACCAACACCATAAACTGCTTGCGTATCAAGTTTTCGTCCGCCCGCGCCGTCTTCACGCTGCAACTGTCGCCGGTCAGGCTCAAATAATAATCCGCGCCGTCCTGCGTTTTCTTCCAAACGGCAAGCGCATCCGGCTCGATGAAACCTGCGGGCAGCCTGCCGATTTCTTCCGCGTTCAAAGCCGTCAGCTTTTCATTATCGGCAAAAGAGCGCACTTTATCGGCAGCCCCGTCAAAGGCGACGCAGCCTTGACGGAACAATTCCGCCGCCGCGTTCGCACGATCCGCCATCTGCTCGGGCGGCACTTCTTCCCTGCCGCACGCCGCCAATAAAACGGAGAAAGCAGCAAGCGTCAAAAGTCTTGAAATCAGACGTTTCGCCATTTTCAGACGACCTCTATTTGTGTTTCACGACCAGCGTGAATACGCCGTCTTCTTCGCGCGATTCGAGCAAGACATGTCCGGTCTGGCGGCAGAAAGCCTCAAAATCGCCGGGCGCGCCGCCGTCGGTCGCCAACACGGTCAGGACTTCGCCCGCCTGCATTTGCGCCAAGGCTTTTTTGGTTTTCAAAATCGGCAAAGGGCATCTGAGCCCCTTTAAGTCTAAGGTGTGTGCGTTCATAATTTCCGATGTTCCGTTAAAAGGATTAACATGAATTATACCGTACTTACTTGCACCCCACCCCGCCGAACCCATAAAATAAAGCCGTTTTTCACTTTGGAGCACACCATGCGCCGTCTCGCCCTCCTAACCCTCTGCCTCGCCGCCACGGCAGTCAACGCCGCCGGATTCAGCGAAAAAGATACCCCCTTCAACACACGCTACAAAGAAAGCCCCGAAGAAGCCGCAGCCCGCGAGTTCGCCGAACAAAAAACTGCGCTCCCGCCGCTGCCCGACACCCAATCCGGCGACTGGTTCGACCTCTACGTCAGCGAAGACTACGGCAAACAGCCCAAAATCCTCCTCAGCAGCCTGCAAATCATGCCCTCTCCCGACGGCAGCATCCGCTACATCCTCAACGTCCGTTCCGACAAAGGCCATGACAACCTGACCGTCGAAGGCCTCTTCTGCGCCCGCTCTTCCTTCACCTACGGCAAAGACAAACGCTCGTCTTATAAAGTGTTCGGCTACGGCGACACCGTCAACCGCCGCTGGATCGAGCCGCGCAAAGCCGAATGGAAACCCATAGGCTCAACCTTCAACAAAAACGACGCAATGCGTGCCGTCCTCTACCAGGCCTTCTGTGTCGACGGCGTACCGAACACCACCGAAGGTCTGGTCAAACGCCTCAAAGAACGCGCGGGACGCTACGCGCCGAAAATGGTGCGCCACGACAAATAAGCCGTTTAACGGTTTCAAACATCAAAAAAGGTCGTCTGAAATATTTTCAGACGACCTTTGCCGTATTTCAAACCGTCAATCAGCGCGGATGAACCATATCGGCGGGGACGACCAGCTCGTCAAACTCTTCGCCTGTCAGCAAGCCCAACTCAACGGCGGTTTCGCGCAGCGATTTGTCGTTTTTATAGGCGGTTTTGGCGACTTTGGCGGCGTTTTCGTAGCCGATTTTGCGGTTCAGCGCGGTAACGAGCATCAGGGAATGGTGCAGGAAATAGTCGATTTTTTCCGGCACGGGTTCGATGCCGGCGGCGCAGTTTTCGTTGAAGCTGTTGCACGCGTCGCCCAACAGGCGGATGGATTGCAAGAGGTTGTAGGCGATGACGGGCATATAGACGTTCAGCTCGAAATTGCCCGACGCGCCCGCCATGCCGATGGTAACGTCGTTGCCGAACACTTGGCAGCACACCATGGTCATCGCTTCGCATTGG
>CAKARM010000063.1:0-9668 GCA_916720585.1 uncultured Neisseria sp. | reverse complement strand
AAACATATGGAAGCCTTTAAAACCCTTATCTGGATTATTAATATTATTTCCGCTTTGTCGGTGGTTGTGTTAGTATTGCTGCAACACGGCAAAGGCGCGGACGCAGGTGCAACCTTCGGGTCAGGCAGCGGCAGCGCGCAGGGCGTATTCGGTTCCGCAGGCAACGCAAACTTCCTGAGCCGCGCAACCGCCATCGCAGCGACTTTCTTCTTCGCAACCTGCATGGCAATGGTTTATATCCATACCCATACAAACAAACACGGTTTGGACTTCAGCAATGTGAAACAAACCCAGCAGGCTCCGAAACCTGCCGCTCCCGCTGAAAACCAATCCGCACCTGCTGCACCCGCTCCTCAGCAGCAGAAATAAAAGTTTTCAAAATGCCGACATGGTGAAATTGGTAGACACGCTATCTTGAGGGGGTAGTGGCCGTAGGCTGTGCGAGTTCAAATCTCGCTGTCGGCACCAACACACAAAAACGCTTAGAAATTCTAAGCGTTTTTTTTCGTTTAATCCCGTCTAATGCTATTAACCAAGCCTAATAAATACAAGGCTTTCAGACTGATTGCCATCCTATTATCTTCTTCCTGATTGTATAATTCCGTCTAATTCAGCTTAATTGAAGCAACCAATATTAGGGGGTATGATTCGGGGTATCTGAAAATACCCCCTAAAACATACCCCCACCATGCCGCTGAATGACCGACAAATCAAAAATGCCAAGCCCGCCGAAACAGGGAAAAAGACCAAGCTGTTCGACGGCGGCGGATTGTATCTTGAAGTTACCCCAGCAGGCGGGAAAGTTTTCCGTTTGAAATACCGTATAGACGGCAAAGAGAAAACACTGACTATCGGAAAATATCCGACTGTATCACTAGCAGAAGCCCGCGCCGCTGCCGAGAATGCCCGCCGCTTGCTTGTATCGGGGCAAGACCCCAGCGAAGCCAAGCAACAGGAAAAACGCGAACGGCAAGCCGCCGCTTTAAATACCTTTGAATCAATCGCCCGCCGCTGGCATACCGACAATCTACACCGTTGGAAAGAAAACCACGCCGCCCGCGTCATTTCAGACTTTGAAAAAGACGTTTTCCCCGCAATCGGAGAAATACAGATAACGGAAATCAGCGTATCAGACGTGAAAGCCGTTATATCCGCCATCATTGCACGGGGCGCAACCGTTACCGCCGAAAAAGTCAGGCAATGGATAGGGGCGGTTTACCAATACGCCGCCATGCTGGAAATTACCGACCGCAACCCCGCCGCCGTGTTACGCGGGCATTTCGAGCAAGCCAAGACCGACCATCGCCCCGCCTTGCCCCGCGAAGAACTGACCGAATTTTTCCACCGCCTGATACTGGCAGAGATTGAGCCGCAAAACAGAATAGCCCTGATTTTGAATATGCTGACCTTTTTACGAAGTACGGAACTTAGGGGCGGGCAATGGAATGAAATAGACTTTGACGCGGCAATGTGGACAGTTCCCGCCCAGCGAATGAAGCACGAGAAGACCGCGCCGAAACCGCCCCATGCCGTGCCGCTGGCTGACTGGACGCTTGAACTTTTGGCAGAACTGAAAAAGCTTACCGGCAATACGCCGTTTCTGTTTCCCAGTAGAACCAAGACGGACGGCTTTATCAGCGACGCAACCATCAGCCGAATCATTGAGCGCATGGGCTACAAAGGCAGAGTAACCCCGCATGGTTTCCGTTCCCTTGCAAGCAGCGTTTTGAATGAACAAGGCTTCAATCCTGACGCGATAGAGCGACAACTTGCCCACATTGAAAACAACAAAATCCGCGCCGCCTATAACCGCGCCGATTATCTGAACGAGCGCAAAGAGTTTATGCAATGGTATAGCGACTATTTACGGGAGCGATACAACCAGGCATTACAGATGATTAAAGAGAGTAAAACGGATTAAAAAAAACCTAAGATGTTTTGCTTTCGTTTGACCGCCTGGACGTGAGAAACATAGAGCTTGAGACCGGCACGGAGCAACACGCAATGGCAGTCGGTAGATTTGAGTATAACGGCATTAGTCCGATAAATCCGCTTGGGAGAATTTAGAACAATGAGCCTCATTCAGAAAGAGTTAAAAAGAGAGAGCAGCCTATATATTTCATTTGAGGACATTTTGAAATATATTCAAAAAGCAGACGGGGGAGAGGCTCATTTATATGATGTGGCAAGATTCTTGCTGATGGATTATGAAAAGAAATTTAATGCTAAGAAAGTGCTTTTAATCGATGATTATGAGTTTGAGGGAGGAATGATAGATGATAACGCTTATATGCTAAATTCTACTCAAACAGAATATGCCCAAAGCAAAGTAGCTAACCCGTTCGGTCTTTACTTAGAATGCATGGCTAAATATAACTTAGAATCGGCAGAATATTTTGGAATGAATTATTATTTAGAAAAGCATTTAGTAATTCAATATGCAGCCAACATTCTTAGAAAAGATTATTCCAGTCTTCCTAATATTGACGAGGTTTTAGTAGAAATACAAAGAGAAAGCGAAAAATTTAGAGAGCTTCTTAATAATAGTGCTATGGTTGAGTTATTAGGAATCGATAATAATGAAAGCAAACAAGAAAGTTATAGTTCTTTTCATGAGCAGCCATTAGCTTTAAAGCTTGCTAATAATGCCTTTTCGAGATTTTGGGGAAATGCCAGCCCAGCCGAAAAAGACACACAGCCAAATAATTCAGATATTGCTAAATGGGTAATTGAGCAATCAGGAGGGAAAATCACGCAAACAATGGCAGATAAAATAGCGCAAATCATTCGCCCTGAATGGGCGGCAACGGGAAGAAAACCCGAAAAATAAAAAAGGTAATCTATCTTTCTAGCCTTTATTTATAAGGCTTTCAACAAGCGGAATCAGGTTAAGTTAAGTCCTGATTCCGTTTTTTTGTCTGCCTGTCTTTCGCAGAATATACCCACCTAAACCACACGAACGAAAGGCAAAGCATATGAATACCGTATTAAGAGTAAACGATACCGCCCGCGTTATGGGTGTTTCACGAGCGACTATCTGGAATTGGGCAAACCCTAAGAGCCGCCATTTCCGCCCTGATTTTCCCCGCCCGTTCAAAATTTCCGCAAATGCGACAGGCTGGCTTGCAAGCGAGATTGACGACTATATCGGCAAACTGGCAGCCAAACGCGAAGAGCAGGCAAATTGATTTATCAGGCGCAAAACAAATGCCGCCTGAACGGACATTCAGACGGCGGAAAGGATTATTAAGCATGAGCGACTATTCTACCAACGGCAAGGCAAAAACGCCAAGTCAAAAAGAGCGCGTTTTATCCCGATTGAAACAGGGCAGCGTTACATCATGGGAACTTACCCAAATGGGCATATTGTGCTACAACACGCGCATTATGGAGCTTCGCAGGGCGGGGCATGACATCGTTACCGTGATGGAAGAAGTAACCAACCAATTTGGCGAAACCGTGAAACGCGGTCGGTTCGTATTAATCAATTAAATCAGGAGCTTTAAACATGAACATTGAATATACAAAGACAACTTTTGAGACCCGCCAAAAGTTACTGAAAGAGGAAGAGGGCAAATGCAGCGAACTGACCGCCCAAATTGAAGCGGCAGAAGCGGGCGTTACAGAAGCGCAGGCGGTTATAAATGAATTTGCGGGGCTACGAAACAGACGCAAAGGCATATTTGCCAATTTGTTGAAAATGGGCAAACCCACAAACAGCGAAGAAGCCAAAGGGCTTGATTCAGAGATTGCCGCCAAACGCGAAGAAGCAGACCGCGCCGCCGATATGCTGGAAGCGCAAAAAGAACTGTTGGGAAGCCTTTTTGATGAACGCCTTCAACATCTGAACCGCATTTCAGAGCTTCGCAATTTATTGTCCGTTTCCCGATATGAGCTGTTTATCGCCGATATAGAAGAAACCCACTTGCCCGAATATTTGGAAGCCGCGCGCGCCTATGCCAAAGCCGCCGCGAAATTGGTGGGAATCGGTAAAGCCTCCGTTGAGATGAGAGCGAATCTACTTGAAAACGGTTTGCGGGTTGATTGCCCGTCCTATGGGCAATCCATGCCAGATAGAATCATTGATTTACGTTTGCCTGGCTTCTTCAACATGATGGACGGCACAGGCGGGGAAGAAAACGCTATTTTCGACATCTTGGAAGACGTGGAGAAAGAAAAAGAAGCGGCTTTGGACAATTTGAAATAGCAACACTCAAACAGCCGCCCAAAGGCTGAAAAATCGCTATTGGGCGGCGTTCTAAAAGGATTAAGGACATGACCCCGAAACAAGAACAGTTTGCCCGTCTGTATGTGGAAACGGGCAATGCAAGCGAAGCATATCGGCAAGCCTACAACGCTGACAACATGAAGCCCGAAACGGTAACGAATGAAGCCTATAAGCTGCTTCAAGACCCCGATATTTCCGCGATGGTGGACGGCTTAAAGGAAGAAGCGCGGCAACGACACGCGGTAACGGTGGGCGACCTGTTGCACGAATTGGAGCAGGCGCGCGCGGCGGCACTGGCAGCCCCTACCCCGCAAAGCAGCGCGGCGGTATCGGCAACGATGGGCAAGGCAAAAATGCTGGGCTTGCTGGTGGATAAGGCGGAAATCAAGGCAGAGGCGGAAATCAGCCAAGTGAAACAGGAAGAGCGCAAATGTCCGTTAAGTCAAGAGGAAATAAAGCAAGTCAGCAACGCTTTTTTTAATAAGTCATACAGTGAAATTACGCTTGCCGACATCATCGAAATCGTTGGAAACGACATAGCGCGCATTGAGTATGCAACCGTCTTGATTGTGTTGGATAAAATAATTTAACCCGTCCAATGCAAAAATCATTTGACAAATCGAGCCTTGAGAATCAGAATTTAGGTTCTCTCAAAACGAAATACCCAATCAGCAGGGTAACGCTGATTTTTTATCGCCAAAATTCTTTTACGGGCGTTTGCAATGTTATCAAACGTTAGCATTTCAGACGACCTATCACGAGTTATGGCGGTGTCTGCCAACCGCAAGGCGCAGGCTGGTTTTATTTCGCCAGAGAGAGCACCGCCCCCCTTATTTGGGGCATTCTCAAAATCTCTAAAGAAAGAAATACCATGACTTCAAATTTCCCCCAAATTCAAGACGTTCAATCCCCATCAGAACAAGGCTTTTGCGCCGTCGTCCACGAACCGACCGCGTATTTAGCCGATATTGACGTTCATTCATGTACCGCCCGCCGTTTGGGCATCTATCCATCACACGCCGCCGCCGTTGCCGCCTGTCAGTCGTTTATTGCTTTGCTTTCAGACGACCTAAAAGCATGGGCTGCTTACAGCGTAACGACAGCCGAACAAATCCGCTAAATCCCTGAAAAACACCCGCCTTTATGCCGACCGTTTGGACGGCATAGGGCAAACTTCGCCCTAGTATTTTTATAAGTATTTGATTTTTCAATGTTTGATAATTTTGGTGCGCTGGGGCATGGAGGATATGAAACCATGAAACCGACTGACAAAAACGACCGTTTCCGCCGCTATTTCAACCGCGCTTTGCTGGTGTTTGGGGTGTTGTTGATGGCTTTGGCAATCCGAGCCTGTAACCAGCCCGCCCATGCAGAGACGGAGCAGGCAATGCAGACAATGCCGACCATATGGGAGACCGACCCGATGGCGGGGGTGGTTTTAGAACCTGTAACAGGGGAGGCGGGGCAATGAAGACCATCACGGAGAAGCTGGCAAACCAGCTAAACAGCAAAGAGAAGGCAATCGCAGCGGTGGACGTTCTGACCGCCGTCTTGCTGATTGTGAACGACGGAGCAAGCCGAAAAGCCGCGATTAACACCGTGGCAGCCATAGCGCGTGAAGCGATGGACAGATATGGGGAGGCGGAACCATGAAACCGACCTATCAAGACATCAAAGCCGCCGCGCAATACCGCTGGCAGGAAATTCACGCCGCCATCGGCATAGACCCGCGATACCTGAAAAACAAACACCAGCCATGCCCCGCGTGTGGGGGTAAAGACCGTTTCAGGTACGACGACAAGGACGGCAACGGCACATTCATTTGCAGCCATTGGGAGAACGGCGCGGGCGACGGTTTCGGCTTGGTAATGCACTACCTGAATTGCGGTTTTGACGAAGCGTTACGCGCCGTAGCGGGCGTGTTGCACATGGGCGGGGCAAACCCCTTGCCGATATCGCCTACACGCCCACAGACGCAGCCACGCCCCGAAAAAGACCAAATCGGCAAACTTGCCGCATTGTGGAACGGGGCAGAGCCGATAACCGCCGATTCCCCCGCCGTGCAGTATCTGAAATCGCGCGGTTTGGGCATGGCGCAATTACCTGAAAACGTCCGTTTTTTGAGAGAGGCGGATTATTGGACGACGGGGGAGGACAAGCCGCTTTTCATCGGTCGTTTCCCCTGTATGGTTTGCGCCATCCGCGATACGGACGGAGAGCTTCAAGGCTTGCACATGACCTATCTTCAGACGACCTATGACAAGCCATACGGAGAGAACGGGCTACACGCCCCGTATTATCAGAAGCTGGCAATCAAACACCCCGAAACGGGCAAAGCCCTGCCCGCCAAAAAAATGCAGAGCCGCAAACAGGGCAGCATTTCAGGCATGGCGGTTCACTTGTTCCCCGTCCCTGAAAACGGACGGCTGGTTATCGCGGAGGGCATAGAAACCGCCCTTGCCGCCCGTGAATTGTTCCAAGCCCGCGATTGGGGCTTATCCGCTGCCTTGAGCGCAAACAGCATGGCGAAATACCGACTTTCAGACGACCTAAAGGAAATCGTGATTATTGCCGATAACGACACGCCGCGCCCCGTAGGTTTCAAAGCCGCGCATGATTTGGCAGTCCGAGCCATCAAGCAGGGCATCAAGGCGCGTATATGGCAGAGCGATACGGCAGGCTATGACGCATTGGACGAACTGAAAGAAAAAAGGTCGTCTGAAAACCAATCAGACAACACCATACCAAACACCGGAGGGAAAGCAGCATGAAAAATACCGAAACAGCGAAGCAGGAAAGCACCAAAGGCTACAACATCAACGACATCGAACCATACCGCCCGCGCCCCCGCTTCGATACCGACCATCGGGGCGTATGGTGGATAAACGTCAGGACAGGCAAAGACGGCGAAGCCATCGAAGCAGAGCCGCTATTACTTTCCGACCCTATCGACATCATCGGCACAGGGCAGGACAACGACGGCGCGTATTACCGCATTATCCGCTGGCAGGACAAAATCACACGCCAAACCAAGACCGCCGCCATCCCGCAAGCGGAAATCGGCACGGTTCAGGGCTGGCAGCGTTTGCAGGGTTACGGCTTAACCGTCATGAGCGGGCGGGCAAAAAGGGAGCGGCTGGCTGACTATTTGCAGACACAGGGCAGCCGTACCGCCTTTACCATTACCGACCGCGCGGGCTGGCACGGCGACACCTACATCATGCCCAGCGGCGAAACCATCACGGCAGACGGCAAAACACCCGCCGTCATCTACAACGGAGACACCAGCCAAGCGGCGGCATACCGACCACACGGAGAGCTTACCGACTGGCAGCAAAATATCGCCCGATACGCAGCGGGAAACAGCCGCCTTTGCTTGGCATTGGGCGCGTCCTTTGCCGCCCCCTTGCTGTCCCTGTTGAGCGAAGAATCAGGCGGTTTCCATCTGACAGGCGATTCATCTGACGGCAAGACCACCGCCGCCAAAGCAGCCTTGAGCGTATGGGGCAGACCATCGGGCAGCCTGTTGTCTTGGAGCGGCACGAAAATAGGCTTTTCCAATACCGCCGCCGCCCGCAACGACGGCTTGCTGGTGTTGGACGAAATCGGGCAGGCAAGCCCCCACGTCATCGGCGACACCGTTTACAGCGTCATGAACGGAATCAACAAAGTACAGGGCGCAAAACAGGGCGGAAACCGCGCCTTGAGCCGCTGGAAAGTGATGATGTTCTCGACGGGCGAAAAGACCCCCGATTCCATCCTGAAACACCACAAAGGCGATTGGAACGCAGGACAAGCCGCCCGCCTGCCCAGTATCAGAGCCGCCGCCCGATACGGTATTTACGACACCTTGCACGGCTTCGAGAGCGGCGCATTATTGAGCGAACATATCGCCCAATCCGCCGAGCAATATCACGGGGCGGCGGGCAGAGCGTTCATCCGCCGGCTTTCAGACGACCTAGAACAAGCCAAACAGCAGGCAAACGAGCGCATGACCGCATTTATGGAGACCGTCCCCGAATTGTCAGGGCAGGCGCGAAGAGTGGCAAAACGCTTTGCCCTTGCCGCCGCCGCTTTGGAGCTTGCCGCCCCCGTTACAGGCTTGCCCGCAGGCGTAGGCATGGCAGGCGTGAAACAATGCTTTGATGAATGGCTGGAAAGCAACGGGGCAGGGAAACACGAAGACCGCCGAATCATCGAGCAGGCGGAGGACTTTATCGACCTATACGCATTGGGTATGAGGTTTGTGGACTGGAGCGATAAAAGTACCAACAAAGACCATGCAGGCTATCGGAAACAGGAGGGGGAGAAATTGGAATTATGGGTAATCCGCCGCGTCTTTGCCGATGAAATCGCCCAAAGCTTCGATGAATTGAAAGTTTGCCGCGTGTTGTCAGACGGGGGATTGCTGAAATACAACCACAAAAACAAAGGCTACCAACACCAGCGGAAAGGGAACGGCTGGTTTTATGTGCTGACCCCCAATATGGAACTGGACGACTGACCGTTTGCATAGGGTTAATTCAAAACGCCCACCAAGCCCGCAATGACTGATACAGGCGGGCTTTTTTACGCCCATTACTTCAGACAATCCATACCCAAACGGCAAAGCGCGCTGATAGCACAATTACGCCCTGTTTCCGCCCTGACCGACAAAGACAGGCGAGGGATAAATAATTTCAAGACCAATACGCGCGGACAGATAAAACCCTATGCGCGAGGCAAAATCATTTGTTACCTTTGTTACCGCAAAATTTAACATTTATAACTATATGAATATTAATATAAAAATAAAGAAAATACGGTAACAAATGAACATAGATTTACTTGTTACCGATTTGTTACCATTTGTTACCCCTTTATATTCATATGGTTACGCCCAAAAAACAGGGGCGGTAACAAACGGTAACAAGGTTAAGATATGTGTCTTGTTACCACGAAAGCCATGACTGGTAAGCCTTTCAGCCATTGGTAACAAGGTAACAAACGATTTTTGCGTTTTTTTGTGTATATACGCTTTTTTGTGTGGGCGCATGACCGACAGAGCCGGTACAAACAAAAGCCGTCCGAAAGGCAATATCGGACGGCTGGAAGAGTGGGGGCAAACGCAGCCCACAAGACGGCGCGTGATTGCTGGTGTTACAATCCGACCATATTTCGCAGCTTGGCAGAAATACCACAAAACACCCCTGAAAAATTTTGACTTTGACAAAATGGGGGTATGTTTGGGGGTATTTTTGTAATTGATGAAAATTTTATAAAATAAAAACAATATATTATAGATTCAGTTCGAGACTCGCTGTCAAACAAGAAACCGCTTAGAATTAAAAATCTAAGCGGTTTCTCTTTTCTGTCCAACGCATCGGATAAAAAGAAAAACCGCTTACTATAGTGGATTAAATTTAAATCAGGACAAGGCGACGAAGCCGCAGACAGTACA
>CAKARM010000062.1:0-9764 GCA_916720585.1 uncultured Neisseria sp. | reverse complement strand
GCCTCAACCTCAGCCAATCCCTCGCCAAAAACAAAACCTTCCCCGGCAATATGTTCAAACCCTATCTCGATGCCGGCTACCGCGTCGTCTATATTACGGCAGGCAACGGCGGCTGGCGCGATTTCGACACCTTCCTGCGGCACTTGGGCGTCAACGAAATCATCGATGAAAACACCCTCAAAACCCACTATCCCGAAGCAAAATCCGACACATGGGGCGTGCCCGACGAATTCATGTTCCGCTATGCCGAAGAAGAACTCGCGCGCGCCGAAAAAAGCGGCACGCCCGTATTCATCATGATGATGTCCGTGACCAACCATCCGCCCTACCGCCTGCCCGCGCCGCATCAGGCGAAAAACTTCCGTTTGGACGAACAAGAGCAAAAACGCCTTGCCAACCTCGCCTCAGGCAAAGAGCTGAATGAAATTTTCAACACCTTCCGATACAGCAACGACCAACTCGGCCGCTTTATCGGCAAAGTGAAAACCATCGCGCCCGACACCATTATCGCCGCCACCGGCGACCACAATATGCGCGCCATCGGCTATCCCGAATCCGCCGATGCCGCACTCGGCCACAGCGTCCCCTTCTACCTTTACGTCCCGCAAGCCTACCGCGACAGCGCCGAATACCATCCCGAACGCGCAGGTTCGCACAAAGACATCCTGCCGACCCTCTACAACTTAAGCTTGTCCAAATCACGCTACTACCAAACCGGCTGCAACCTCACCGCCCCGCAACCCGATTCCGCATGGTGCGGCTATGGCTACAACCCCGAAGTCATCATTACCGAACGCGGTTTCTATCATCAACACAGCAAAGCATTCCACAAATGGGACAACAAAAACATCCAAACCGCCGAAAGCCGCCCAAGCACGCCGGATAACGAAGACCAAGCTATTATCCGCCGCGCCTCGGCATATACGCCGTTTCTTGAATGGCAGATCAACCGGATTATCAGCACCCAATAAATCCGTTTATAGCCAAAGGTCGTCTGAAAAGTTTCAGACGACCTTTTTGCAAACCAACCATACCCCAGGCATTCCCGGCTTAAAGCAGATGCCGAACCATACCGTCATAGTGTAGTAAAATATAGTGGATTAACTTTAAATCAGGACAAGGCAAGGCAACTCCGTACTGGTTTAAAGTTAATCCACTATAAAACACACCTCAAACATCGCACCACATTGCATCCGCGCAAACAACGCCTTACCGTTTGGCGGCAAATCCGCTATATAATCTATGCCGCTTGCGCCCCACACAAGGAACCTCATGAAAAAACACATCTACTGCCGCCACAGCTTTGAAATCGAAGTCCAATTTTTCGATGTGGACGCCATGCACATCGTCTGGCACGGCAACTATGTGAAATACCTCGAAACCGCCCGCTGCGCCTTTTTGTCCGCCATCGGCTACGACTACAATGAAATGGCGCGGCAAGGATACAGCTGGCCGATCGTGCAGATGAACCTCAAATACATCCGCCCCGCCCGTTTCGGTCAAAAAATCCGCGTCGATATGGAGATCGTCGAAATCGAAAGCTGCCTGCGCATCGACTATACGATTTATGATGCGCAAACCAACGAAAAGCTCAACCGCGCTTCGACCACCCAAGCCGCCGTTTCGCTGGCAGACGGCCTGATGCAGTTTCAGACCCCGCAAAGCTGGCTGGATGCCGTACAAACCCATCCTACCTTTACCCCCGCCTGACCTTCCCGTTTTCAGACGACCCCGACCCTTAAGGTCGTCTGAAAAACAAACCTGAAAAGGAACAACATGAAAAAAACACTTACCGCCCTCTTCCTGACCCTTGCCAGCCCCGCCTTGTGGGCGTTTTCCACCGCCGAACTCGCCCAAACCCTGCAAAAACCGTCCAACGTACAAGGCGCGTTTACCCAGCAGCGTCAATTGAAATCCCTGAGCAAACCGATGGTTACGGGCGGGAAATTTGTCCTGATTCCGAAAAAAGGCCTGTTGTGGCAAATGCAAAAACCGTTTGAAACCACCCTGCGCGTGCGCTCGGACGGCATCATGCAGTGGAACGGCAGCGCATGGACCAACCCCAACCAAGGCAAGGTCGGACAAAGTCAGCAAATCAAGCTCTTCCTCGACCTGCTCGGCGGCAACACGCAAGGCTTGGAAAAACAATTCAACCTCGCCCTCTCCGGCACTGAAAAGCAATGGACGCTGAATTTGACGCCGAAAACCGCCGTTACCCGCCAAATTTTCAATCACATCGTTATCAGCGGCGACAGCGTGGTGCGCAAAATCGAGTTGGACGAAAAACAAGGCGACAAAACCGTGATGCAGTTCAGAGAAGTGCAAACCGGCAAGCCGCTGGACGACTTTGCCAAAAAAGCCCTGTAAGCGGCATCATCCGATAGACCTGCAAAGTCATTCTGTCCATTTTTGAAGAACTTACCTGTCGGCTTGCCGCCCGCGTTTTTTCTCTCCGCATGAGAGGTTGAGCGAGGATGGCAAGCCGCAGGTTTGCATTTTATCAGGCAGATATTTTTGCCCTAAGCCCAGTGATTTCAGGATATGCCATTTGCCTCCACTTTCACGCCTACCGCCCTTTTCAGACGACCTCCATTTATCCCACCCTATTGTTCTTTAAATAATTTTACAAAAAAGCTATAATAACCAATCATCAAATAATTTTTGTTAATACATAAAGGGAAACGACGTGAAAAAAGTGCTGCTGGTGTATTACTCGCAAACCGGACAGCTGGCGGAACTGGTGCGGAATTTCGCCGAACCTTTGCAGCAGGGCGGTGTCCATGTGGATTGCGTAAACCTTGAGCCGCAAGAGCCGTATCCGTTTCCGTGGTCGTTTTGGCGGTTTTTCAACACCTTTCCCGAAACCGTCCACCTGAAACCTGCGCCGATTCTGCCGCCCGCCATTCCCGCCGACGATTACGACGCTGTGGTTATCGCCTATACCGTCTGGTTTCTCTCGCCCGCCCAGCCGATTACCGCCTTCCTGCAACGGGAAGAAACCCGCCACCTGCTCAACGGCAAACCCGTGGTAACGCTTATCGGCTGCCGCAATATGTGGTTGGGCGCACAGGAAAAAATGAAGTCGCTTTTAGCGCGCAACGGCGCGAAACTCATCGGCAACATCGTCAAAATCGACGCATGCAACAGCGCCGCCAGCTTCATCACCACCCCCGCATGGATGCTGTCGGGTGACAAACAATACTTCCGCGCCCTGCCATCCGCCGGCATCGCAGACGGAGAGCTGGCCGACGCGGCGCGCTTCGGTGCAAAAATGCGGGATACCCTGTTGCAAAACAAAACCTTGGACGAAACCCTGTTTCAAAATATGGGCGCGGCCAAGGTGAACGAAAAACTGATTTTCAGCGAAAAAGCCGCCGGACGCAGCTTTTTCCTGTGGGGCAGGCTGCTGATGGCCGCCGGACGTGTGTCCCCCTTGCTGCGCCGCGCCCTGCTGTGTTTTTATATCCTGTTTCTGCTGGCGATGATTCTGGTGTTGGTACCGGTAAGCGTATTGGTGAAAAAACTGCTGCATCCGCTGCTCAAAGGCCGTCTGAAAAAACTGGCGGATTATTACGGCCAACCTTCCGGCGGATGAATCGGATTGCGGGCGGAAACCTGTAAGGAGACTGTATATGGACGATTTTGAACGCATTTACCGCGACTGGCACGAATATGCCAAAAACCGCGACACCGATGCGCTGATTGCGCTGTATGCCGACGACGCCGTATTTGAAAGCCCGCTGGTGCCCGCGATTATGGATACCGACAGCGGCATCCTGTGCGGCAAAGCCGAAATCCTGCGTTTCTTACAGGAAGGCACGCGCCGCCGTCCCAACGATTTGGTGCGCTGGTATCGGGACGGCCGCTATTTCGTTGCGGGCGATACGCTGGTGTGGGAATATCCGCGCCAAACGCCCGACGGCGATCAAGTGGATATTTTGGAAGTGATGCGGCTGGAAGGCGGCAAAATCAAGCACCACCGCATTTATTGGGGCTGGTTCGGCACGCAGATGCTGACAGCTTCGGCACTCGCCAAAGCGGTTAAGGCTTGACGCCGGAAGCCGCACCGACGTTGGCAGAGGCCGTCTGAAAACGACCAAAATGTTTTGCAGCAACGGCCGACGACAGTTTTGCTTTTCAGACGGCCTCAAATACAGAAAGCACTCCATGCCCGAAGTGATCCATTACCCCGAACGCCGCCGCTTCCAAATCGACATCAACGGTTTGGAAGCAGGCTACATCAGTTATACCGAACACAACGGAAGCTGGGACGTGGACCATACCGAAGTTTCGCCCAATTTCCGCAATCAGGGCATCGCCCGAATGCTGGTGGATGCGTTAACGGCATATGCCGAAGCACACGGCATCCCGCTCACCGCAAGCTGCGATTACGCGGCGCGGTTTATCGGCTGACCACTTATCATAGTGAGACAAAACAAGGCAAGGCAACGCCGTAGTATCCATATTTTGTTTCGCCATATAACAAAGAACCATGATTCCAAATAACACACTCAAAAACGTTTACCTCAACCGTACCGCCGCCTTCCTGCCCAACACGCCCGTCGGCAATGATGCGATAGAAGCCGTACTCGGCATGGCGGGCGAACTGCCCTCGCGCGTGCGACGCATGATTTTGCGTTCCAACGGCATCCAAACACGGCATTACGCCATAGACCCCGACAGCCGCCGCGCCACGCATACTAATGCCGAACTTGCCGCCGAAGCAGTCCGCCGGCTGTTCGCACAAGGCATCAAGCCCGAAGACATCACCAGCCTGTCGTGCGCCACGTCCTACCCCGACCAGACCATGCCCGGCCACGGCGTGATGGTACACGGCCTTTTGGAGATGCCCTCCTGCGAAGTGTTGAGCATGGCGGGCGTGTGTGCGGCAGGCATGGCGGCGATGAAACACGCCTACAACGCCGTCCGCACCGGCGAACACGCCCACGCCGTCGCCGCCGCGTCGGAAAACGCTTCGGCGGTGATGCGCGGCGAAGTGTTCCAACACGAAACCGACCATAAAAAGCTGGAAAATGCTTCCCCCGAAATCGGTTTTGAAAAAGACTTTTTGCGCTGGATGCTGTCGGACGGCGCAGGCGCGGCATACTTGTCCGACCGCCCGAATTCAGACGGCCTCAGCCTGAAAATCCGCTGGATAGAGCTGCTCTCCTACGCCAACGAAATGCCGCCCTGCATGTATGCCGGCGCAGAATTCCGCGACGGCGTGTTCGAAGGCTGGAAACACGCCGACCCCGAATACAGCCGCCGCCACAGCCTGATGGCGGTCAAGCAGGACGTAAAATTATTGAACGAAAACATCGTCCGCTACACAGTGGAAAAACCGCTCGCGCAAATCGCCGCCAAACACGGCATCCACGCCGACGGAATCGACTGGTTCCTGCCCCACTATTCTTCCGGCTTTTTCCGCGACCGCCTTTCAGACGGCCTGAAAAAAATCGGCTTTGAAATTCCGCAGGAAAAATGGTTTACCAACCTCTACACCAAAGGCAACACCGGCTCGGCATCGATTTACATCATCCTTGAAGAATTTATGCGCACTTTCCCATTGGAACGCGGTCAAAAAGTTTTGTGCTACGTTCCCGAAAGCGGGCGTTTCTCAACTTGCTTTATGCTTTTGGAAGCGGTATAGCAAACTGAAAAAAGGTCGTCTGAAACTATGGAAATCAAAGACATCCCGCAAGATGACAGCGAAAGCTACCACGGACATCTGAAAGTCATTTACGGCACGCGCGACGGGCGCTACGAAGCCGGTACCAGCAGCGGCTGGCAGGACGAAGCCTACGCCACCGAAATGGCGGTCGCCGAACTCGACGAACAAACCCGCGCCGCCCGCGAAGCGGTGGCACGGGGCGAATATTCGCCGCTGTATTACCATATGTTCCGCTTCCGCCACGACGAAGCCGGTTTGGCAATGGCTGCGGGCGTATGGAAATGGCAGCTCCGCCGCCACCTGCGTCCCGAAATCTTCGCCAAGCTGCCCGACAAAACCCTGCAAAAATACGCCGACGCGCTGCAAATCAACATAGACGAATTGAAGCGGACGGACGCGGATTAAGGCGAACCGACCTTTGCTGACGGCGGCAAGCTGCCCTGATTTGTTTTTTCAGACGACCTCGTCTGTGTTTGAAACGCAGCCGCCTAATCATAAAAATACTTCTAAACAGATATCCGATTGGTACCCCCATGACCGAATTCCCACACCAGCATACCGCCCACTGTGAAAGCGGCGTAATGTCCACGCTACTCAAATACCACGGCCACGATTTGGACGAAGCCATGATTTTCGGAATCGCCCATGCGCTGACCTTTGTTTGGCTGCCCGTCGTCAAACTGGGCGGCATGCCGCTGGTTTCCTACCGCATCGCACCGCGCGGCATCATCAAAAACACCTGCAAGGCATTGGGGCTGAAATTGTCCGCCCGCAAATTTTCCAATGCCCAAAAAGGACAAGACGCGCTGGATGCCGTGCTTTCATCGGGCAAACTGGCGGGTTTGCAGACCTCCGTATTCTGGCTGCCGTATTTCCCGCCGCAAATGCGTTTCCATTTCAACGCACACAATCTCTTGGTGTACGGCAAAGACGGCGGCGACTACCTGATCAGCGACCCCGTATTTGAAACAGTGCAGCGCTGCGCCGCCGAAGATTTGCAGCGGGCGCGTTTCGCCAAAGGCGTATTGGCCGCCAAAGGCATGATGTACACGCTGGAAAACGACAGGCCGTCTGAAAAAGTTAAGGTCGACTTACCCGCCATCATCCGCAAAGCCATACGCAAAAACGCCAAACAAATGCTCCCGCCCGTTTTTTTCGTCGGCGTAAAAGGCATCCGCACGTTGGCAAAAAACATCGAAGCCCTGCCCGCCAAACGAAATGCAAAATACCAAAAGCTGTTCCTCGGCCATCTCGTGCGGATGCAGGAAGAAATCGGCACCGGCGGCGCAGGTTTCCGCTATATCTACGCCTATTTCCTCGAACAGGCCGCCCGTATCTGCGACAACCCCGCGTTTCAGACGGCCTCGGAACAAATGACCGCCATCGGCGACCAATGGCGGCAGTTTGCAGCGATGTGCGTGAAGCAGTGCAAAAAGCCGTCTGAAAACGGCTGCCGCGAAATCGCCGCATTTTTGCGCAAGATTGCGGACGATGAAGAAGCGTTGTGGCGGGGATTGTTGAAATAATGGGGAATCATGCGGCATAACTCAATCCGCCGCGCACCGTTTTAAAATCAGGTCGTCTGAAAACTCAAAGAAAAGATAAAAATGCGTTACTTAGCCACACTCTTATTATTGTGTTCCGCCTTACCCCATGCCGCGCCGCCGGACGGCTTCGCCTTGGTTCATGATGCCGACGGACATACCAACTTACGCGAAAGCCCCGATTTGAATGCCAAAGTCTTGGCAAAAATTCCAAACGGCACACCGTTGGAATGTTTGGGTGACGGCGGTGAAGACAGCCTGAGTTTCTGTACTGCCCAGCTGCAACAACCTGCCGCAGAAGACTACGGTTTCATCCATTACAGCCGTCTGATATTTCCCGCCTCCGACAAAAACTTCGTCCGCCTGCGCGAACAATCCGGTCATGACGATACACTGACTTTGTCCGGCAACGGTCAAAAGGTACACATCGTAGCCCGCCGCATTCACCCAAAACGCAGTGATTTCTCGGGTATCAGCAAAGACAAATACACCGCGCGGCTCTATCAAGGCAAGCCGTTCTATGGCATGGACTCTATGATTTCCAAAAGCGTGTTCGCGCTTGAACGTATCACGCTAAACGGTCAAGCGGTTCCCGCTGCCGAACTGCAAGGACTGTTCTCGCCCGATTTTGCCGCCACCGCACGCGGCAGCAATGTATATCAAGGCTGGGAAGCCTATTACCGCGGCAGCGATAAGACGCTTTATCTATTCGGCAGACAAGGTTCGGACGGTAATCCTTTCAGCGTTTGCTTTATATTTAAGGACGGCAAATTCCAGCGCCGCTATTTATGGGGAGCTGCGATATAAATATCGCTAAAAAAGGTCGTCTGAAAACTCAAAGAAAAGATAAAAATGCGTTACTTAGCCACACTCTTATTATTGTGTTCCGCCTTAACCCATGCCGCGCCGCCGGACGGCTTTGCCTTGGTGCATGATGCCGACGGCTACACCAATTTGCGCGAAAATCCTGATTTAAATGCCAAAGTTTTGGCAAAAATTCCCAACGGCACACCTTTGGAATGTGTGGAAGAACTCAGTGAAAACAGATCGGACTTCTGTTTTGTTCAGCTACAACAGGCAAGCGCCGACGATTCCGGCTTTATCCATTACAGCCGTCTGATATTTCCCGCCGCCGACAAAAGCTTCGTCCGCCTGCGCGAACAATCCGGTCATGACGATACGCTGACTTTGTCGGGCAACGGACAAACGGTACACATCGTTGCCCGCCGCATCCATCCCAAACGCAGTGATTTCTCGGGTATCAGCAAAGACAAATACACCGCGCGGCTCTATCAAGGCAAGCCGTTCTATGGCATGGACTCTATGATTTCCAAAAGCGTGTTCGCGCTTGAACGTATCACGCTAAACGGTCAAGCGGTTCCCGCTGCCGAACTGCAAGGACTGTTCTCGCCCGATTTTGCCGCCACCGCACGCGGCAGCAATGTATATCAAGGCTGGGAAGCCTATTACCGCGGCAGCGATAAGACGCTTTATCTATTCGGCAGACAAGGTTCGGACGGTAATCCTTTCAGCGTTTGCTTTATATTTAAGGACGGCAAATTCCAGCGCCGCTATTTATGGGGAGCTGCGATATAAATATCGCTAAAAAAGGTCGTCTGAAAACTCAAAGAAAAGATAAAAATGCGTTACTTAGCCACACTCTTATTATTGTGTTCCGCCTTAACCCATGCCGCGCCGCCGGACGGCTTTGCCTTGGTGCATGATGCCGACGGCTACACCAATTTGCGCGAAAATCCTGATTTAAATGCCAAAGTTTTGGCAAAAATTCCCAACGGAACGCCGTTGGAATGTGTAGGCGAAGCCAGCAAAGACAATCCGAATTTCTGTACCGTGCTGTTGCAACAGACAACCACCGACGATTACGGCTTTATCCACCGCAGCCGCCTGATATTTCCTGCCTCCGACAAAAACTTCGTAACCCTGCGCGAACACTTCGGTCGCGACGACACACTGACTTTGTCCGGCAACGGTCAAACGGTACACATCGCCGCCCGCCGCATCCATCCCAAACGCAGCGACTTTTCAGGCACAGCCCCAAATAGTGACGGCGCGCCTCTCTATCGGGGCAAACCGTTTTACGGCACAGACGGCTCCATTCCGAAAAGCGTATTTGCCATAGAACAGATCACGCTAAACGGTCAAGCAGTTCCCGCTGCCGAACTGCAAGGACTGTTCTTGCCCGATTTTGCCGCCACTGCACGCAGCAGCAATGCGTATGACGGCTGGGAAGCCTATTACCGCCGCACCGACAAGATGCTTTATCTGTTTAATTCGGTGAATAACGATGCCGGTTCTTTCGGTATGTGTTTCGTATTTAAAGACGGCAAATTCCAGCGCCGTTATGTGTGGACTGCATTACTATAAATATTCATTAAAGGGCAATTTGGAAACCATGATTCAAATCCAATCCCTCTCCCACCGTTATCCCAAAGCCGAAACCGCCGCGCTGGACAATGTGTCGTTCGATATTGCCAACGGCGAATGTTTGGGGCTGCTCGGCCACAACGGTGCGGGGAAAACGACGCTGA
>CAKARM010000061.1:0-9880 GCA_916720585.1 uncultured Neisseria sp. | reverse complement strand
AGGCGCATGCTTTACCATTTCCAGCTTGGGCGGTATCGGCGGTACAGGCTTCACTCCGATTGTGAACGCACCTGAAGTTGCTATTTTGGGCGTGTGCAAATCCCAAATCAAACCGGTTTGGAACGGCAAAGAGTTCGCTCCACGCCTGATGTGTCCGTTGAGCCTGTCCTTCGACCACCGCGTCATCGACGGTGCCGCCGGTATGCGCTTCACCGTATTCCTGGCGAACCTGTTGAAAGACTTCCGCCGCATTACCCTGTAATCCGAGCGTATTTCAGACGACCTTCGGCAAACAATCCGACAGGTCGTCTGAAAACAGAAGTCCGAATATCATTCAGAAAGATTAGACATGAGCTTAGTTGAATTGAAAGTGCCCGATATTGGCGGACACGAAAATGTAGATATTATCGCGGTTGAAGTGAACGTAGGCGACACCATCGCCGTTGACGATACCCTGATTACCTTGGAAACCGACAAAGCGACGATGGACGTACCTGCCGAAGTTGCAGGCGTGGTCAAAGAAGTCAAAGTCAAAGTCGGCGACAAAATCTCCGAAGGCGGCTTGATTGTAGTCGTTGAAGCCGAAGGCGCGGCTGCCGCTCCTAAAGCCGAAGCACCTGCTGCTCCTGCGCAAGAAGCCCCTAAAACTGCCGCTCCTGCACCGCAAGCGGCGCAATTCGGCGGTTCTGCTGATGCTGAGTACGACGTAGTCGTATTGGGTGGCGGCCCCGGCGGTTACTCCGCTGCATTTGCCGCTGCTGACGAAGGTCTGAAAGTTGCCATCGTCGAGCGTTACAAAACCTTGGGCGGCGTTTGCTTGAACGTCGGCTGTATCCCTTCCAAAGCTTTGTTGCACAACGCTGCCGTTATCGACGAAGTGCGCCACTTGGCTGCCAACGGCATCAAATACCCCGAGCCTGAACTCGACATCGACATGTTGCGCGGCTACAAAGAAGGCGTGGTTTCCCGCCTGACTACCGGTTTGGCAGGTATGGCAAAAGGTCGCAAAGTGGACGTTATCCAAGGCGACGGTCAATTCTTAGATCCGCACCACTTGGAAGTGTCGCTGACTACCGGCGATGTGTACGAGCAAGCTACGCTTACCGGCGAGAAAAAAATCGTTGCGTTCAAAAACTGTATCATCGCAGCGGGCAGCCGCGTAACCAAGCTGCCGTTTATCCCTGAAGATCCGCGCATCATCGATTCCAGCGGCGCATTGGCTCTGAAAGAAGTACCGGGCAAACTGCTGATTATCGGTGGCGGTATCATCGGCCTCGAAATGGGTACGGTTTACAGCACTTTAGGTTCACGCCTCGACGTCGTTGAAATGATGGACGGCCTGATGCAAGGTGCAGACCGCGATTTGGTGAAAGTATGGCAAAAACAAAACGAATACCGTTTTGACAACATCATGATCAACACCAAAACCGTTGCAGTCGAGCCGAAAGAAGACGGCGTTTACGTTACCTTTGAAGGTGCGAACGCGCCGAAAGAGCCGCAACGCTACGATGCCGTATTGGTTGCCGCCGGCCGTGCGCCTAACGGCAAACTCATCAGCGCCGAAAAAGCAGGCGTTGCCGTAACCGACCGCGGCTTCATCGAAGTTGACAAACAAATGCGTACCAATGTGCCGCACATCTACGCCATCGGCGACATCGTCGGTCAGCCTATGCTGGCGCACAAAGCCGTTCATGAAGGCCACGTTGCCGCTGAAAATTGCGCCGGACACAAAGCCTACTTCGATGCCCGCGTGATTCCGGGCGTGGCTTACACCGCTCCCGAAGTGGCATGGGTTGGCGAAACCGAATTGTCTGCCAAAGCATCCGGCCGCAAAATTACCAAAGCCAACTTCCCGTGGGCTGCTTCCGGTCGCGCGATTGCCAACGGTTGCGATAACGGCTTCACCAAGCTGATTTTTGATGCCGAAACCGGCCGTATCATCGGCGGCGGTATCGTTGGTCCGAACGGCGGCGATATGATTGGCGAAATCTGTCTGGCCATCGAAATGGGCTGCGACGCTGAAGACATCGGTAAAACCATCCACCCGCACCCGACCTTGGGCGAATCCATCGGTATGGCTGCCGAAGTGGCGCTGGGTACTTGTACCGACCTGCCGGCTCAAAAGAAAAAATAAATGTATTCAGTCAGTTGAATTAAACTGCTGATATTGCATTTATCAGTCAAAGGTCGTCTGAATCTTTCAGACGACCTTTTCGTCAAACAGAATAGTGGATTATAGTGGATGAACAAGAATGCGTGTCTAAGCTCCAAGTGAGCCATTTAGTCATGCTTTAAAACAGCAAGCAAACAAATTCGGCAGGATTGATACTGTCAGCGGCTTGTTTCATGCTTATCTATCAACAATAAAAACAAACCGTTTAACGGTTGACCCCATACATTCAGAGGTCGTCTGAAACCATATCGCAGATTTTCAGACGACCTTTCCCCAGTTTTATCAGATACAAGAAATAATTTATGAACGAAATAACTCCAGATTCCACCGTTCCTGAAGCGCACAAACGCTCCATCCGCAGCTTTGTGTTGCGTCAAGGGCATATGACTGCGGCGCAGCAGCGTGCCATTGATACGATGTGGCCGCAATTCGGCATCGATTACCAAGATTCCGTGTTGGATTTGAATCAGCGTTTCGGCAGCGACCGTCCCAAGGTGTTGGAAATCGGTTTCGGCATGGGTGTGGCGACTGTTGAAATTGCCAAGCGCCTGCCTGATACCGACTTTTTGGCGATTGATGTGCACGGTCCCGGCGTCGGCAACATCCTGAAATTGATTGAAGAAGAACACATCGGCAATATCCGCGTGATGCGGTACGATGCGGTCGAAGTGGTCGAAAATATGCTTTCAGACGACGTACTCGACGGCATCCACATTTTCTTTCCCGACCCTTGGCACAAAAAACGCCATAACAAACGCCGCTTGGTGCAGACGCCGTTTGTGCAGAAACTGCTGCCCAAGCTGAAAGTCGGCGGCTATATCCATCTGGCGACCGACTGGGAAGAGTACGCGCAGCAGATGCTGGAAGTGTTGAGCGGTTTTGACAATTTGCAAAATACCGCCGCCGATTACGCGCCTACGCCCGACTACCGTCCCGAAACGAAATTTGAAGCCCGCGGCAAACGTTTGGGGCACGGCGTTTGGGATTTGGTTTTCAAACGCATCAAATAAACCGATTGGAGAATCTCCCATGTTTACAGGTATCGTCCAAGGTGTCGGCGAAATCATCGCTATCCGCGAACCGTCCGCTGATTTCCGCACCCATGTTGTCAAGCTGCCCGATGGGATGACCGAGCATCTGCAAATCGGTGCATCCGTCGCCAACAACGGCTGCTGCCTGACCATTACCCAAATCGACGGCGATACGGTCAGCTTTGATTTGATGAAAGAAACCTTGGAAAAGACCAATTTAGGTCGTCTGAAAACGGGAGATGCCGTCAATCTCGAACGCGCCGCCCGTTTCGGCGATGAAATCGGCGGACACGTCATGAGCGGGCATATCATGACGACTGCGCAGATTACGCGGATAGAACGCAGCGAGTTTAACCGCACGGTATGGTTTGCACTGCCACCCGAGCTCAAACCTTATATTTTGAGCAAAGGCTTTGTCGGCTTGGACGGTTGCAGCCTGACCATAGGCGACGTTACCGAAACGGAATTCAATGTCCACCTGATTCCGGAAACTTTGACGCGCACTTTGTTTGGCAGCCGGAAAGAGGGCGACGTCATCAATATCGAAATCGATCCGCAAACCCAAGCCGTTGTCGATACCGTGATGCGCGTGATGGCGCAACAAAATCCTGCTATATCAGGACAATAGGAGCACATATGAAACTTGCCGCCTTTTTGCAAAAAGCCTATTCCGTTTTGGACCGTCTTGATTTGGTACTGCCCGAAAAACCTGGCAAAACCGACTGGAACGCTTTGGCTTACCGTTGGCACAGCGTCGGTAAAAAAGGGATTTTGGAGAGTCTGCCAAACCCGCATACATTCCCGCTTGACCGTCTGGCTGCCGTCGGGACGCAAACTGAAAAGCTCAAACGCAATACTGAGCAGTTTTTGGCAGGCCGCTCCGCGAATAATGTTTTGATGAGCGGTTCGCGCGGAACGGGCAAATCCTCGCTGGTCAAAGCCCTGTTGCACGAATATGCCGAACAAGGGCTGCGTCTGATTGAAGTTGATAAGAGCGATTTGGTCAGCCTGCCCGCGCTGCTTTTTTTGCTGAAAGACCGTCCCGAAAAATTCATCGTATTCTGCGATGACCTGTCGTTTGAAACCGGTGATGAAACCTACAAAGCCCTGAAAACCGCATTGGACGGCGGTTTGTCGCAAAGATGCAGCAACGTGTTGGTGTACGCGACGTCCAACCGGCGCCACCTGATGCCTGAATATATGGATGAAAATATCGGGACAACGGGCATACGCGGCGAAATTCATCAAAAAGAAGCTGTTGAGGAAAAAATTTCCCTGTCCGACCGTTTCGGTTTGTGGTTGAGTTTTTATCCGTTCGATCAAAATGACTATCTTCAAGCGGTTGAAAATTGGTTGGGCGACTTCGGCGTGGATTTTGATGAAACGGCACGCAAGGCGGCATTGCAATGGGCACAAATGCGCGGCAACCGCTCTGGGCGTTCAGCTTGGCAGTTTGCGTGCGATTGGGCAGGGCGTTTGCCGGAACAACGGGTTTTGGATTGAGTTTTTGGGAAATAGGTCTGCCGTACTGAAATCTGCGGGAGGATAAGGGTAGGGAAAGCCTTTTCCGGTTCAATTGCTTCCGGCCGCATCGCTTTGAATCGCCATATCGTTTAAAAGGTCGTCTGAAACAGGATTTCAGACGACCTTTTTGTACGGACCAATCAGGAAGGCGAGATGTCAGCGAAGGCAGGAAGAGAGCCAAATCTGGCGTTGGCGCGGATTGAGCAGGTGGTAGAAGCGGTGTTGGATTTCCAATTCTTCCACGGCGAAATCCATGCTCGACAAGTAGCGGGTTTCGACATAATCGCGGGCATTGTTTTGATCGAAATTATCTGCCGCAAGGATTTTCATAATGACTTGGCGGCGGTTACGGTCTGTGCGGACGAGTTTTCGATATGCCTTGTCCGATGCCTGTTTGTAATCATTACGGATGCGGCGCAAAGCATTGTGTTGGTCTTGCGTCAGATTAAGGGAGCGGATGTCGCAATTGGCTTGAAAATCGTCCAGCTTGATATATTGGGGGCCGGCGTGCGCTTGACCGACAGCCGTCAGCAGCGCAACCGATAATGCACAGAGGGGTAAATAAGATTTGAATCCGACAGACACAGCGTTTTCCTAGTTTCCGTAACCGCGCAAATATACCCGATTAGCGTGTGAAAGGCAGTATCCCTCCAGTTAACTTTTGTTAACTTCATATCTTTATTTTATTTCTGACAAAACATATCCTTAACCTATAATTATTTATGCATATGCTTACTTTTGTTAAATATTAATAATGCATAGTTAGTGTTGCGTGAGGCGTTGGTGGTAGAATATGAAAAATTATCCGTTTATCAAACCACACCATCCGACTGGATTTCTATGAACCACAATTTCCGTATTGCGCCCAGTATCTTATCCGCCGATTTTGCCCGTTTGGGTGAAGAAGTAACGAAAGTTATCGAAGCGGGAGCCGATTTGATTCATTTCGACGTGATGGACAATCATTATGTGCCGAATCTGACTTTCGGCCCTATGGTCTGCGCAGCGTTGAAGCCTTATGCCACCGTGCCGATTGATGTGCATCTGATGGTCGAACCTGTTGATGATCTGATTCAGGCATTTGCCAAAGCAGGGGCGTCGATTATCACGTTTCATCCCGAAGCCAGCCGCCATATCGACCGCAGCCTCAGCCTGATTAAAGATGCGGGCTGTCAGGCAGGATTGGTGTTGAATCCGGCCACTCCCGCCTACGTTTTGGAAAACGTATTGGACAGGTTGGACATGGTATTGTTGATGTCGGTCAATCCCGGTTTCGGTGGACAAAGCTTCATCCCGCATACCCTTGAAAAAATCCGTCAAGTGCGGGCGATGTTGGATCAGTATGAAGCGCAAAGCGGGCGGCACATCGCCATCGAAGTGGACGGCGGCATCAAAACCGACAATATCGCCGCCGTCGCGGCAGCAGGTGCCGATACTTTTGTGGCAGGTTCCGCCATCTTTGGCAAGCCGGACTATAAGGCGGTGATTGATGCTATGAGGAAAGAATTGGCTTCTGTGGCCTAATGTGCTGAACTGCATGGCAAATCGTTTCTCAATCTCTATACCATTTCGGGCTTGATTGCCTTGCTCTGCCTTGAAGCCTATCCGCCCCAACTACGCTGATAACAAAAGGTCGTCTGAAAACCAAAAATCCGGTTTCAGACGACCTTTCTTCATTTTGATACGCTTATTTTTCCATTTTCAAGCCGAAGTGCAGGTAGGCGCGTTCGGTGGCCATTCTGCCGCGCGGGGTACGTTGCAGGAAGCCTTGTTGGATGAGGTAGGGTTCGATAACGTCTTCTATGGTGTCCGTGGATTCGCCGATGGCGGCGGCAACGTTGTCAAGACCGACGGGACCGCCGCTGAATTTGTGCAGGATGGCTTCGAGGAATTTTCTGTCCATGACGTCCAAACCTTGCGCGTCCACATCCAGCATGCTTAAAGCGGCATCGGCGATGGCGGCATCGATGACGCCGTTGTTTTTCACATCGGCAAAATCGCGGACGCGGCGCAGCAGGCGGTTGGCGATGCGGGGCGTGCCGCGGCTGCGCTTGGCGACTTCCATCGCGCCTTCTTCGCCCATGTCAAGTTGCAGTAATTGCGCAGAACGGCTGACGATGGTGGCAAGGTCTTGATTTTGATAAAACTCCAAGCGGGCAACGATGCCGAAGCGGTCGCGCAGTGGGTTGGTCAGCATACCTGCGCGGGTGGTTGCGCCGATGAGGGTGAAGGGCAGCAGGTCGATTTTGACGGAACGGGCGGCAGGGCCTTCGCCTATCATGATGTCAAGCTGGTAGTCTTCGAGCGCGGGGTAGAGGATTTCTTCGACGACGGGGCTGAGGCGGTGGATTTCGTCGATGAACAATACGTCGTGCGGTTCGAGGTTGGTCAGAAGGGCGGCAAGGTCGCCGGCGCGTTCGAGTACGGGGCCGCTGGTTTGGCGCAGGTTGACGCCCAGCTCTTTGGCGATGATGTGTGCCAGCGTGGTTTTTCCCAGCCCGGGCGGGCCGAAGAGCAGGGTGTGGTCTAGGGCTTCGCCGCGTTTTTTGGCGGCTTGGATAAAGATGGCGAGCTGTTCTTTGGCTTTGTCTTGCCCGATATAGTCGTCCAGCGTTTTAGGGCGCAGGGCACGCTCAAGCAACTCTTCCTGCGAGGAGATGCTTTGGGCGGTGATGATGCGCTGGGGCTGGGCGGCGGTCAGGTTGTCGGTTTGCAGCATGGGTTTTCCGATGGGTTCGGGGTCGTCTGAAAAGCGGTTTGCCGTTTTCAGACGACCTTTTTGAAAGGGGTTTAGCCGCGTGTTTCGCGCCAAACAAGGTAATCGCGCAGGGGCGGCATGGGCGGGTTGATGCAGTGGGGGCAGATGCCTGTGGTGTCTTCGTCGTCACTGTCGATGTGGTAGGCGTTGGGGTCAAAGCGCACCTGCTGCATCACCGCCTGCGCCAATGCCTGCGCCTGAACGACGTCGAAGGTGAATTTTTCGAGGATTTCGTTCAGCAGGCGGATTTCGCCTTCGCTGAATTCTACGCTGTGTTTGAGGATGAGGCGTTGGTAATCTTCGTTGTTGATTTTGGGCAATAAATCGGTTTGTAGGGTCATGGTTTTTATATTTGTAACGAAATGGCTGAGAGGCAGATTATAGCGGATATGGTGGCGGCTGTTTCAAAGGTCGTCTGAAAGTTGACGGGCTTTAGCGGATGCTGGGATAAACCTGTTCAATTCAGTATTGATTATCTGAGCATCACGGCTGTCAAAAAAATCGCCGATAAGTATGGTTTTTTCCTGATAATCGAAAGACCATGCGCCTTGTTTGCATTTTTGGATATGTAAGATATTGGGGATATCGTTTTTTGGTTGTTTTATACCATTTTGGTAGTAGTTTTTGTTTGGGTACTTAGCTTCCCTTCCTCTTGCAACAGGAGCTTTGGGAATATTGTCACGAAACTGCCATTCGGAAATTTCTGATAGCGGAAAACTACGCCAACGTCCAATGGAGAACAAGGTGTATCCATGAGACAGGGTATGGTTACGGATCTTGATGTTTTCACGTACGAAAAGTTGCCAGAGAAGGCTGTAAACCAGTGAGCCGACTAGGTAGAAAGTAAAAAGTATATGGATAAGAATTATTATTGGATCAGTGAAATAATGCTCTTCAAGGTAAAACGGCGCGACGCATGTAATAGCAAAGGAAAATATAAGAAATAGAGCGGTAAAACCGATTTCCTGAGAGTCATGTACAACACGAGCAGACACAGTAATGCCTTCGGGCGCGCGTTCGATTTTATAACGTGAGGATGTCATTAAGAGCTTCCTATTTTTCTGTCTTATACGCTTTTTGCAAAGGAGCAATTTCTGCCAACCGCGCCCGGTCGATTTCTTCGGCGATAAGGTGGGCTTTTTCCTGCGCGCGGCATTCGGCGGCGATTTTGCCTGAATCCACTTGGTTGGCGGCTTCGAGCAGGGCGAGCCAGTGCGCGCGTTGCGGGTAGGGGGCGTTTTCGCGGTTCAGACGACCTTGTTTGTCGGCAATGCAGACGTTCAGGGCGGCGGCGAAGCGTTCGGGTCGTCTGAAAGCGTCGGTTTTTTTCAAAACGGTTAAGATGGTTTTGTTTTTGAATTGCCCGACTTGGTGAAACATGATGTGCCAGCGGCAGACAAGTTCGGCAAGCTCGGCGCAGTGTCTCGGCGCGCGCAGCCGCTGATTGACTTCGCGCACGGGTTCGACGCCTGCGAGGTCGTGTCCGTGGTGTTTGGGCAGGATGTCGGGCGGTGTTTTGGCTTTGCCCAAATCGTGCAGCAGGGCGGCGTAGCGTTCGGGTAGCGTCAGACCCATATCGGCGGCGCGTTGCAGTACCATCAGCGTATGGATGCCGCTGTCGATTTCGGGATGATAGTCGGCGCGTTGCGGCACGCCGAAGAGGGCATCGACCTCGGGCAGCAAGACTTTGAGCGCGCCGCATTCGCGCAATACTTCAATCATCCTGCGGGGATTTTTTTCCATCAAACCTTTTGCCAACTCCTGCCAGACGCGTTCGGCAACCAAAGCGTCCGCTTCGCCGTTTTCCACCATCTGTCGCATCAGTTTCATGGTTTCTTCGGCGATTTCAAACCCGTAGCGCGCAGCAAAGCGGGCGGTGCGCAGGATGCGGACGGGGTCTTCGGCAAAAGCGGGGGAAACGTGGCGCAAAATGCCCGCTGCCAAATCCTGTTGTCCGCCGAAGGGGTCGATGATGAGGTCGTCTGAATCCTGCGCCATTGCGTTGATGGTCAGGTCGCGGCGGATCAAGTCTTGCTCCAGCGTAACGTCTTTGTCGGCGTGGAAACTGAAACCGGCATAGCCCTTGGCGGTTTTGCGTTCGGTACGGGCGAGAGCGTATTCTTCGTGGGTTTCGGGGTGGAGGAACACGGGAAAATCTTTGCCGACCGGCTGGAAGCCTTGCGCCAGCATGGTTTGTGCGTCAGCGCCGACGACCACCCAGTCGCGGTCTTTGACGGGCAAACCTAAAAGATAATCGCGGACGGCGCCGCCGACGAGATAGGTTTTGATGGTGTGTGTTTTCTGAGTCATTGAATTGGTCTTTGGTAACAATCAGAATGTATAGTGGATTAACTTTAAACCAGGACGGCGTTGCCTCGCCTTAGCTCAAAGAGA
>CAKARM010000060.1:0-9918 GCA_916720585.1 uncultured Neisseria sp. | reverse complement strand
AAACGTACTGACCATCGAAGCCGAAAACGGCACGCAAATCATCGTCAACCGCCACACGCCCAACCAAGAATTGTGGATTGCCGCCAAAAGCGGCGGCTACCATTTCGCCGAGCAAAACGGCAAATGGCTGGCAACGCGCGACGGACGGGATTTCTACGACGTTTTGAACGAAGCATTGAGCGCGGCTTCGGGCGAAGCGGTTGAGATTGCCGAATTGTAATTTGAGTATTCCCACAAAGAGAGCGTTACCCAATGGCACAATTACCCCTGTATCGGACTGCCGAAATCGAAAATTTTACTGTCGGCACGCCCGAAGTTTTAGAATCATTTTTCGAACATATCCCTTATGGCGTCGTCTTTGAAGACGACGGCGACACGGGCTACTTCTATGCCGCTTCGCAAGATGGGATTTTGGATGCCTTGCATATCTACAATGTCGAAGATGTATCCGACAAACATATCCCCAATCATGTCTTGATCTTATGGGATGATGCCTGCACCATAGCCGCATTGTGCATCAACGGCTACATCCATGCCGTCTATGATTTTGTCGAACAGGCAGGATATTGCCGCAACGGCTTCCCTGAAGCAGGCGGCGAATGGGTGAAAGTCGAAAACCGCGTCTTGGACGATGAATTGCTGGACAAAATCCTATCCCGAAAACCTACATAACCCGCACAAAAGGATAACCCAATGCCCCTGTTAGACAGTTTCAAAGTCGACCACACCCGTATGCACGCCCCCGCCGTGCGTGTGGCGAAAACCATGACCACGCCCAAAGGCGACACCATTACCGTATTCGACCTGCGCTTTTGCGTGCCCAACAAAGAAATCCTGTCCGAAAAAGGCATCCACACGCTGGAGCATTTATTCGCAGGCTTTATGCGCGACCACTTAAACGGCAACGGCGTCGAAATCATCGATATTTCCCCGATGGGCTGCCGCACCGGTTTCTACATGAGCCTCATCGGCACGCCCGACGAGCAGCAGGTCGCCGACGCATGGCTCGCTTCGATGCGGGATGTCGTCAATGTCAAAGACCAAAGCAAAATCCCCGAGTTGAACGAATACCAATGCGGCACTTATCTGATGCACTCGCTTGCTGAAGCGCAGGAAATCGCGCAAAACGTCCTGACGCGCAAAGTGGCGGTGAATAAAAACGAAGAGCTGACGCTGGATGAAAGTTTGTTGAACGCTTAAACGTTATGCTTGGAAAAAGGTCGTCTGAAAACGGGAAACCGAGTTTCAGACGACCTTTTTGCGTGAATAGAAAGGATGACAAAGCATCTATCGAAGCGGCAAACCGCAGACCGTTTACCGCCCTGCTTTGGTTCCGCCCGGGCCGTACACGGCACCCCACGCGGCATCGAGCTGCTGCCCCGCCTGCTTCAATGTCTCCGCCTGTTGGCTTTTCACATTCATTGCCGCCTGAAGCTCGCCCTGTAAGCGGACGATGTCGGCTTGGGCTTTTTGCAGGCGGTATTGCGCATCTTCAAGGTCGCTTTGCAGCGAGATGATTTTGCTGTCGTTGCCGGTTTGCTGTTTCAAGGCGGTGCGGTAGGCGGAACGCGCGTTCATCAGATTGTCTTCCGCGCTGTCTGCCGCTGCGTTCAGCGAAACGCCCATTAATATCAAGGCGATGAGTTTATTGTTCATAAAACATCCTTTGATGCTGTCCCGCGATGTGTCAGAGGTCGTCTGAAAACGGAAAAACTATTTTCAGACGACCTTTTTGCTGTGGTAGGCGGTTGGTTAATATTGATAGGCGGCGAGTTTGCGCTTGATTTCGGGCAGGGCGGCGCGGGCGGCTTCTTCACCCAGCTGGATGGCGCGTCGTTTTTGGTCGAAACCGCCGATAGAACCCATCTCCAACACTTGCGGTTTGATCACGACGTTTGCCTGACCCAATTCGTGTTGGAGCAGCGGAATGCTCATGACGTTGAACGTTTGGTCGAGGTAAGAGAAAAAGCCTTGGTTGACGTTTTTCACCGGACGGGCGGAAATATCGACGGCGATAATGAAATTGGCGCCTTGTTTTTTAGCCGCGCTGACGGGAACAGGCTGCGACAGTCCGCCGTCAACGTATCGGCGGCCGCCAATCATGGTGGGCTGGAACACGTTGGGGATGGAAGCGGACGCGCGGACTGCCTGTCCGACGTTGCCTCGGTTGAAGGCGACGGCTTTGCCGCTTTCAAAATCGGTGGCGACGGCGGCGAATTTAATCGGCAATTGTTGGATGGGGCGGTTGCCGACTTTTTGGTTGATGTAGTTTTGCAGTTTTTCGCCTTTGATGAAGCCGCTGCTGGATAGGGTCAGGTCAACCAAGTCGGTTTTGCCCAAAATTTCGGCTTCGAGTTCGAGGCGGTCGGGCGACATGCCTGAAGCGTACAGGCTGCCGACGATGGAGCCTGCGGATGTGCCGGTTACGACTTTGACGGGAATATTGTTTTCTTTCAAGACTTTGATAATGCCGATATGGGCAAAACCTTTGGATGCGCCGCCGCCGAGCGCGAGTGCGACCACGGCTTTGGGCTTGGCGGTATTCGCGGTATGGGTATGCGGCTTGGCATCCGATTTGTCGGAGGTATGGCTCGGACAGGCAGCGAGCATGAGTACGACAGACGCTGTCAGCGTAGTGCGCAGTGTTTGAATCAGCAATGGTTTCATTTTCAGACGACCTTTATAGATGGATTTTTGGTTTGGAACATATTGTCAGCCGAATGGCGCGAAACCCGTCACGGTATGCGCTCCGTCGTGTTTTTATCGGCGCGGCTGCAGTATAGTGGATTAAATTTGAATCAGGACAAGGCGAGGCAACGCCGTACGGGTTTAAAGTTAATCCACTATAAAGTGGCAGAAAACCTGTTGCCCGCTTGGTCATGAAAACAGGCGGAATCAGGGGAACAGGCAATCTGCCATCCGCCTTGTCAGGCGGCACAAGCGGGAAGTTTAGCGCATCGTTATGCCGAAATCAAAAAAGGTCGTCTGAAACCTGATTTTCGGTTTCAGACGACCTGTTGCTTGTCCGCTTTATCGGGCGGTTTTTAATGCTCCCACTCGACGTGTTCGTTGAGGAAACCGCCGCTTTGGTGTGCCCAGAGTTTGGCGTAGAGGCCTTGTTTTTCAAGGAGTTCGGTGTGGCTGCCTTCTTCGATGATGCGGCCTTTGTCCAAGACGATGAGCCTGTCCATCGCGGCGATGGTGGAGAGGCGGTGGGCGATGGCGATGACGGTTTTGCCGTCCATCATTTTGTCGAGGCTCTCTTGGATGGCGGCTTCGACTTCGGAGTCAAGCGCGCTGGTGGCTTCGTCGAGCAGCAGGATCGGTGCGTCTTTGAGCATGACGCGGGCGATGGCGATGCGCTGGCGCTGACCGCCGGAGAGTTTCACGCCGCGTTCGCCGACGTGGGCGTCATAGCCGCGCCGCCCTTTGGCGTCGGAAAGGTTGGGGATGAAGTCGGCGGCTTCGGCGCGTTCGGCGGCGGAAATCATTTCGGCGTCGGTGGCGTCGGGGCGGCCGTAAACGATGTTGTCGCGCACGGAACGGTGCAGCAGCGAGGTGTCTTGCGTCACCAGACCGATTTGGGCGCGCAGGCTTTCTTGGGTCACGCTGTCCACGTTTTGCCCGTCAATCGAAATCGTGCCGCTTTGCGGTTCGTAGAAGCGCAAAAGCAGGTTGACGATGGTGGATTTGCCCGCGCCGCTGCGTCCGATCAGCCCGACTTTTTCACCCGGGCGGATGGTGAGGTTGAAGCCGTTGAGCAGCGGTTTGCCGGCTTCGTAGGAGAAATCGACGTGTTCGAACTTGATTTCGCCTTGCGACACTTTCAGCGGCAGGGCGTTCGGCTTGTCGAGGATGGTTTGCGGTTTGGACAGGGTTGCCATGCCGTCGTTGACGGTGCCGATGTTTTCAAACAATCGGGCGGATTCCCACATGATGTATTGCGACAGGCCGTTGACGCGCAACGCCATAGCGGTGGCGGTGGCAACCGCGCCGACGCCGACTTGTCCGTGATACCAAAGCCAGATGCCCAGCGCGGTCGTGCCGGCGGTCAGCGAGCTGTTGACGATGAAGCTGCATGTGTGCAGGAGCGTCGCCAAACGCATTTGGGCGTGTACCGTAACCATAAATTCTTCCATCGACTGCTTGGCGTAGGCCGCCTCGCGCGCGCCGTGGGAGAAGAGTTTGACGGTGGTGATGTTGGAATAGGCGTCGGTAATGCGGCCGGTCATCAGCGAGCGCGCATCCGCCTGACGCGAAGCGGTTTTGCCGAGCTTGGGAATCAGGAAGCGCATCACTAAGGCGAAGCCAATCATCCAGCCGATAAAGGGCAGCAGCAGCCAGCCGTCGAGCGCGACCAGAATCACGCCGGAGGTGATGAAATACACCAGCACATACACGACCATGTCAGCAACCGTCATTACTACGTCGCGCAACGCCAGCGCGGTCTGCATGACTTTGGCGGAAACGCGGCCGGCAAATTCGTCCTGATAGAAGCCGAGGCTTTGTCCCAGCATCAGGCGGTGGAAATTCCAGCGCAGGCGCATGGGGAACACGCCTTGCAGAGTTTGCAGGCGCACGTTGGATGCGAGGAAGGTCCAGAGGGCGAAAAACACCATCATCGCCGCCATCGCCGTCAACGCCCAGCCTTTTTCGGCAAACAGGGTGGCAGGCGTGTATTTGCCGAGCCAGTCCACGACTTTGCCCATAAATTGAAACAACAGGGCTTCCATGATGCCGATACCGGCGGTAAACACCGCCAAAACGGCAATCCATTTGCGCAAGCCTTCGATGTTGCTCCAGATAAAACGCCACAGCCCTTTTTCAGGCGTTTTCGGGGCGGCTTCGGGGTAAGGGTCGATTCGGGATTCGAACCATGAGAATATTTTTTGAATCATTGTATTGGGTTTAATTGAGAGAGAATGGATTTCAGACGACCTCTACGGTGTGGACGGGTCGTCTGAAAACAAGTATCGGGAGTTAAAGGCATTATTTTACGGGAAAAAACGGCGGGAAGACACTGTAAGGAAGTCGGGACGGGCAAAGTGCCGTGATTGATGAGGGGTCGTCTGAAACAGCGTGCCGATAAGGAATACGGCTTTTATAGTGGATTAACTTTAAACCAGTACGGCGTTGCCTCACCTTAGCTCAAAGAGAACGATTCTCTAAGGTGCTGAAGCACCAAGTGAATCGGTTCCGTACTATCTGTACTGTCTGCGGCTTCGTCGCCTTGTCCTGATTTAAAGTTAATCCACTATATATCCGTCCTTATATGGTCAAATCGCCGCTGAAATCCGTATCGAACCCATCGGCGTATCGGCTTATATCCATTCCAATTTTATTTTGAACGGACTGAAGCCAAAAAACAAAACCGAAAAAAATGTGCTTGTTCTCAGGCGTCACGCCGAATATGCCGTCACTTTGATGCGAAATTTGCAGGTCACTCAATATAGACAAGAAGCTGTCCAGATTTTGCCTGATGTCTTCTATCTCGCTTTTTTGAAGTTCCTCAATCAACAGGACTTCATTATCCAGACCAATAATGGTGGGCAACTTGGTCAGTTTTTCATAAATCGCTTTCACAGACATTTTTCAATACCGGTAAATCCGACGCGCGGGATACGGGCGCGGGTAAGGCGGGTAGGGATAGCCGTAGCGGTGTACCGGCTCGCTGTCCTGATAGATGACGGTCGTCCCCGGCGGGGCGTTGACGGTAACGGTTTTGTTGATGGTGGTTTGGGAATGGACGGGCAGGTCGAGGACGGCGGTGCGGCCGTAAGGGGTTTCGGTGTAGAAACAGCCGCCAAGTGCGGTCAGCGTGAAGGCGTAAAGTAGGGGCTTCTTCATGGGTTTCCTTCATTCAAAACGAAACGGTAAGGGGTCGTCTGAAACGTGGTTTCGATCAGTTTGAAACCGTTTTGGGGTTTTCAGACGACCTTCCCGCTTACCTTAACACGGTCTTCGTCCAGCGGCCGACCCATTGTTTCTGTTTGGTGTCGATGTCGTTGCGTCTGGGCGAGTCGGTGTGTTTCGGGGCTTGGGCGAACTCGAAGACTTTGGGCAGCGGCGTGTTTTTCACGGCGGGATAGACCCACATTTCGGTCGGCAGGGCTTTTTGCACTTCGCCGCTTTGCAGCCACTGTACGAGTTTCGCCGCCAGCTCGGGCTGTTTCGCGCCTTTCAAGACTGCCGCGCCTTCGACTTGGCGGAACACGCCGCCTTTGAGGAAGAGGTTGCCGGTCGGCGGCACGCTGTATTTGCCTTTGGAGTAGTGGACTTCGGCGGCGGGGCTGGCGGCATAGCTGACGACGAGCGGGTAGGCGCCGCCGTTTTGGGTGAAGTCGGTGTAATAGGCTTCACTCCAGCCTTTGGCGACTTTTACGCCGTTTTGACGCATCTGCGCCCACCATTTGAACGCGCCCTCTTCGCCCATGCCGCCGATGTTCGCCATCAGGAAGGCAAGTCCGGGCGAGGAAGTGGCGGGTGAGGGCGTAACCAGCAGGTTTTTATATTCGGGGCGGGTCAAGTCCTGCAAGGTTTTGGGCAGCGGCAGTTTTTTCTGTTCAAACCATTTTTTGTCGTAATTGAGGGTAACGTAGCCGTAATTCACTGCCGCGATGACGGGCATCCCCGCTGAAACGGGTGCGGATTTGGGCTGCGCCGCCGCCAATATGCCCGCTTCGCGCGCTTTGCCGATGTTGGCGTTGTCCAACCCGTACACCGCGTCGGCAATCGGGTTTGCCTTGCTGAGAATCAGCTTGTTGAGCATTTCGTTGCCGCTGCCCGCTTTGATGACGGAGACTTTGGCATCGTTGGCTTTTTCAAACTGCGCGAGGGCGGATTGGGGCAGGCTGAAGGATTTGTGCACGGCAAGGCGCACTTCGGTCTGGGCGGATAAGTTTGCCGAAGCCAGCAAGAGGGCGAGGGCGGATAATTTCAGTTTCATTCTCTAACCTTTGTACGGGTAAAATACGAAACATCATAACAAAATCCGCACCAACACACGACATGAACCTTTCCCCCGTCTGGCTGTTCGACCTCGACAACACGCTGCACAACGCCGATGCAGGCATCTTCTACATCATCAACCGCGCCATGACCGACTACATGGCGCAACGCCTCAAGCTCTCCGAAGAAGCGGCGTCCGACCTGCGTCAGGACTATTGGCACCGATACGGCGCAACGCTTGCCGGCCTGCAAATCCACCACCCCGAAATCGACATCCGCGAATTTCTGCGCGAAAGCCATCCCATCGCGCAAATCTTGGCAAAATTGCAGGGCATAGAGGGAACCGAAAGCGTTTTAGGTCGTCTGAAAGGACGCAAAGCCGTTTTTTCCAACGGCCCTTCGTTTTACGTCCGCGCTATCATCGGGGCATTGGGTTTGGCAAACCGTTTTGACGCACTCTTCGGCACGGACGACTTCGGGCTGCGCTACAAGCCCGACCCGCAAGCCTACCTGACCGTCTGCCGCCTGCTCGACGCCACGCCCGGACAGTGCATCATGATAGACGACAGCGCGGACAACCTGCACCAAGCCAAAGAGCTGGGCATGAAAACCGTATGGTTCGGCAGCAAAGCCCATCCCCTGCCCTTTACCGACGCCGTTGCAAAAGATATGCAGGCGCTCGCCGAATGTGCCGAAAAACTGTCGGCACTCGTCTGAAACCTTTACAATATCGGGTTTGAACAACGGCACAAATCCGCCCGACCACAAGGACAACCATCATGCGATACACCGCCCTCATCCTCGCCGCCGCAGCCGCCCTGACCGGCTGTACTTGGGAAACCTACCAAAACGAATCCGGCCACACCTCCCTGCGCCCCAAATACGAAAAAGGCACGCGTATCTATTACGAAGACGGCACCTACTCCCGCGATATGCGTTACAACCAATACCGCCCCGAACGCCGCACCCTCAAACCGCTGCACGGCGACCAAGAAAACGTACGCGGCACGACATGGAACAAACCCCAAGGCGCCGGACACGCCGCGCCCGAAACGCAAACTGAAGAATAATCCGCCCGCAGAGGTCGTCTGAAACCGTCTTTTCCGTTTCAGACGACCTCAAACATAACCGCCATCCCGTTCGTCCCATATCTGCCGTCCTTCACAAGGAGAAAACCATGCGCCCCCTCGCCCTGATTTTCGTTACCGCCTCCATCCTGAGCGGCTGCACCACAGACCGCTACGACTTCGACAGCCGTCCCGCCGACACATCCGCGCGTACGCCCCTGAAACCGACCACACTCGACCGCTTGGAACACGGCAGCCATGCCGACTCGTACCGCTGGAACCCCAAACCCAACAAACCATAACCCCCACGTCCGCACACCGAACTCAAATAAAAAGGTCGTCTGAAACCCAAAACCCCGTTCAGACGACCGCTAAACACCCCCTTCATCAACATTGCATTCGAGAAAGCCCATCATGTCCGCCACACCCCTCAACATCGTCATCCTCGCCGCCGGCAAAGGCACGCGCATGTATTCCAAAATGCCCAAAGTGCTGCACCGCATCGGCGGCAAGCCCATGGTCGAGCGCGTTATCGACACCGCCGCCGCGCTCCATCCGCAAAACATCTGCGTCGTCATCGGACACGGCAAAGACCAAGTTTTAGACACCGTCAAACGCGACGTCGTCTGGGTCGAACAAACCGAACAGCTCGGCACCGGCCACGCCGTCAAAACCGCCCTGCCGCACCTTTCCGCCGAAGGACGCACGCTGGTGCTGTACGGCGACGTTCCCCTGATTGACACCGCCACCCTCGAAACCCTGCTCGAAGCCGCCGGCAGCGAAGTCGGCCTGTTGACCGACGTTCCCGCCGACCCGACAGGCTTGGGCCGCATCATCCGCGACAGCCAAGGCAGCGTAACCGCCATCGTCGAAGAAAAAGACGCCGACGCCGCCCAAAAAGCCGTCCGCGAAATCAACACAGGCATCCTCGTCCTGCCCAACGCCAAACTCAAAAACTGGCTGGACACCCTCTCCAGCAACAACGCCCAAGGCGAATACTACCTGACCGACCTCATCGCCAAAGCCGTTGCCGACGGCATCAAAGTCCATCCCGTCCAAGTGCGCGCTTCCCACCTCGCCGCCGGCGTGAACAACAAACTCCAGCTCGCCGAACTCGAACGCATCTTCCAAACCGACCAGGCGCAAGCCTTGCTCAAAGCAGGCGTTACCCTGCGCGACCCCGCCCGCTTTGATTTAAGGGGTCGTCTGAAACACGGACAAGACATCGTGATTGACGTCAACGTCGTCCTCGAAGGCGACATCGAAATCGGCGACAACGTCGAAATCGGCGCAAACTGCGTCATCAAACACGCCAAAATCGGCGCAAACAGCAAAATCGCCCCCTTCTCCCACCTCGAAGACTGCGAAGTCGGACAAAACAACCAAATCGGCCCCTACGCCCGCCTGCGTCCGCAAGCCCGCCTGTCAGACGACGTACACGTCGGCAACTTCGTCGAAATCAAAAACGCCGCCATCGGCAAAGGCACCAAAGCCAACCACCTCACCTACATCGGCGACGCCGAAGTCGGCAGCAAAACCAACTTCGGCGCAGGCACAATCATCGCCAACTACGACGGCGTGAACAAATACAAAACCGTCATCGGCGACGAAGTCCGCATCGGCTCCAACTGCGTCCTAGTCGCCCCCGTCAAACTCGGCAACAAAGTTACAACCGGCGCAGGCAGCACGATTACCAAAAACGTCGAAGACAACAAACTCGCCCTCGCCCGCGCCCGTCAAACGGTGATCGAAGGCTGGGTGCGTCCGGAAAAAGGCGATAAGAAATAAAGTAGTAAACCGCCCTGCGCAACTCGTTGCAGCAACAGCAATCTGTCCCTTCCCCCGCCCGGCGGGGGAAGGTTAGGATGGGGGTGGCTTTGCGACTTTAGGTCAAATAAATTCG
>CAKARM010000059.1:0-9923 GCA_916720585.1 uncultured Neisseria sp. | reverse complement strand
ACGCATCACGCCGTCAACAGGTTTGCCCATGCCGTCGATGATGTTGCGCAACTGGCGGTCGTTCATATCGACCACGCGCCGCCACAGCACGCGTTTAGGGTCGATGTTCAACTCGTTGCCTTGGTAGATGTGGTTGTCGAGCATGGCGGCGAGCAAGTTATTCGCCGCACCGATGGCGTGGAAGTCGCCGGTGAAGTGCAGGTTGATGTCTTCCATCGGCAAAACTTGGGCATAGCCGCCGCCCGCCGCGCCGCCTTTGACACCGAACACAGGCCCCAAAGAAGGCTCGCGCAGGGCGATAACGGCGTCTTTGCCGATGTGGCGCAATGCGTCCGCCAAACCGATGGTCACGGTGGTTTTGCCTTCGCCCGCCGGAGTCGGGTTGATGGCGGTAACCAAAATCAGACGGCCTTGTTTTTGCGGCAGTTTGAACGCTTCGGCAGGATTGATTTTGGCTTTGTAATGGCCGTAGGGTTCGATATTGTCAACGTTCAAACCCAGCTTGACGGCAATTTCGCCAATCGGACGCATGGCGGAAGATTGGGCGATTTCGGCATCGGTTTTGAAGCTCATGATTTTCCTTTACTGAATGGAGAAGAAAAAGAGGAGGGTCGTCTGAAAGCCCATCGGAAAGACAAACGCTGATGGATTCAAAAGAATTTTAGGCATATTATAGCGTTATCTGAGAATGAATCGCAGTGAAAAATTCGATAGTTCAACAAGAATGCGGTTCATATTGTTGACAATCCACAAGAGAAACGGACAAACATGGGCAGCAACGCATGGCTTTTCTGGGCATTGGCATCCGCAGGCTTCGCCTCGCTGACGGCGATTTTCGCCAAAATGGGTTTACAGGGCATAGATTCGGATTTCGCCACCTTCATCCGCACGCTGGTCATCCTCGCCGCGCTGGTCTTGTTCCTGACCTATACCGGCAAATGGCAGGGCGTAAACGGGTTTACGGGAAGAAATTGGACCTTCCTGGTTCTCTCCGGCCTCGCTACCGGCGCATCCTGGCTCGCCTACTTCAAAGCCCTGCAACTGGGCAACGCCTCGCAAGTCGCCCCCGTCGATAAATTCAGCCTGGTTTTGGTCGCGCTGATGGCGGTGGTTTTTCTGGACGAACGCCCCAGCACGCAGGAATGGGTAGGCTTGGGACTGGTTACGGCGGGCGTGCTGACGCTGGCTTTGAAACGGTAAGGCGAAATGATTTTTCAGACGACCTTTTAAGCTGAGGGGTCGTCTGAAAATGTTGCGCCGCAAATATGGCTGAAGGCTTGCCGTCATTTGCGGCGATGGTTTTGCGTGCATACGCGAGGAATCGAATCCATCAAAAAGGTCGTCTGAAAAACAAAATGTTCAGACGACCTTTTTGTCTGCTCCGTTTTCAACATTCCACAACGCGGACGGAGACGGGGACGGCTTTTTTCTGGAGGGTGATGGCGAGTCCGGCAAGCGAGGTTTCTTTGTAGGTGGACTTCATGTCGCGCCCTGTCTGCAACATGGTTTGGATGACTTCGTCGAGCGAGACTTTTTTGTCCGTGCCGTCTTCCAGCAGGGCGAGGGTGCCGAGTTTGAGGGCTTTTTCGGCGGCGATGCCGTTGCGTTCGATGCAGGGAATTTGCACCAATCCGCCGACGGGGTCGCAGGTCAGGCCCAAATGGTGTTCCATCGCCATTTCGGCGGCGTTTTCCACTTGTTTGGGCGTGCCGCCGATGACTTCGGCGTATGCGCCCGCTGCCATGGAGCAGGCGACGCCGACTTCGCCTTGGCAGCCGACGTCCGCGCCGGAGATGGAGGCGTTGGTTTTGTAGAGGATGCCGATGGCGCCTGCGGTGAGCAGGAAGTTTTCGACGCGCTCTTGCGTGGCGTGCGGGTTGAACTTGCGGAAGTAGTGCAGGACGGCGGGGATGATGCCGGCGGCGCCGTTGGTCGGGGCGGTAACGACGCGTCCGCCGGCAGCGTTCTCTTCGTTGACCGCCATGGCGTAAACCATGGGCCAAAGCTGGGTGTTGACGATTTCGGTTTCGCGTAGGGCTTTGAGTTTGGCGGCAAGCTGTGGGGCGCGGCGGCGGACGTTCAAGCCGCCGGGCAGTTCGCCGTCTGCCGCCAACCCGCGTTTGATGCAGCCTTCCATAACGTCGGCAACGCCGGCGACGCGGCGGCGGATTTCGGCTTCGCTGCAACCGGCAAGCGCGGCTTCGTTTGCCAACACGGCTTCGGAGATGTCGAGCTGGTTCATGCGGCATTGGGCGAGCAGTTCGGCGCAGCTGGTGTAAGGGTAGGGGACTGGGCGCGTTTGTTCGGCTTGTTTGTCAAACTCTTGATCGGTAACGATAAAGCCGCCGCCGACGGAGTAATAAATTTGTTCTTTGAGTTTGCCGCCGTCTTTGCCGTAGGCGGTGAAATTCAGTCCGTTCGGGTGTTTGGGCAACACTTGGTCGCCGCGTATGTTCAGGTCGCTGTCGGGGGTGAAGCTGATTTCGCGTCCGTTGAGGCGGAGGATGTGTTGCGTGCGGATGCGTTCGAGACGGTCGGGGATGTCGGCAAGGGGGATGTCGTGCGGCAGGCTGCCTTCCAAGCCGAGCAGGAGGGCGTCGAATGTGCCGTGTCCGCGTCCTGTCAGCGCCAGTGAGCCGTAAATATCGATGACGATGCGTTCGGTTTGCGCGTCTAGACCTGATTGTTTGAGGTCGTCTGAAAAGGCGGCGGCGGCTTTCATGGGGCCGACAGTGTGGGAGCTGGAGGGGCCGATGCCGATTTTGAAAATGTCGAAAATGCTGATCATGATGTGTTTTCCCTCAATGTTGGCTGTTTGTGTGGCGGGATGCGGATGTTGTCTGTTTATCGGGCGGTTTGATGTGTCGCGTGGGTTAAGGCTTGTTTTCACGCGTCTGAAAGTCTGCGTATTTTAGCCTTTTTTGTCGGACGGATGATGCGCGGGCTGCCGTCGCAAAAGTATACGGCATTATCCTGTTTTGCAGGGCGGGCGGATAGTGGGGCGGATGGTTTGTGACGGATTGGCATGATTTGCCGCGCGTAGCAATAATGAATTGGGTCGTCTGAAATCTTGTTTGGGCTTGAAACGGGCGAAACGGGGTTTCAGACGACCTTGATGTATCGGCGTGTCGAACTCTTTAGCCTAATGCAAACAATTCGCGCCCGTGGGCTTTCAGCCATGTTTCGGCGGCTTGGGTGTGCGGGGTGAGGCGGTTGACGGTTGCCCAAAACTGTGGGCTGTGGTCGGGGTGGGGCAGGTGGCAGAGTTCGTGGATGCAGATGTAGTCTGCGACGTAATCGGGTGCGCCGATGAGCCTCCAGTTGAGGCGGATGCCGGTGGTGTGGCGGCAGACGCCCCAGAAGGTTTTGGCGTTGGAGAGGGCGGTCGCAGCGGGAATGAGGGCGGTGGCGCGGGCGTGGTGTTCGAGGCGCGGCAGCAGGTATTCGCGGGCGCGTTCGTGCAGGAAGCGGCGCAGGTGGGTCAGTTGGGCGGCGGGTTCTTTGTCGGGCAGCAGGATTTCAGACGACCTGATTTGGATGTGGCTGCCGTTGTGGACGGACAGGGTCGTCTGAACGCCTTGATACCAAATCCATTCGGGGAGGGTGTCGGCGGATGCGGCGGCGGTCGGGGCTTGGGCGAGGGTGCGGCGCAGCAGGGGCTCGTTGTCGGTCAGCCATTGGGCGAGAAAGCGATGGCTGACGAACGGGGGAACGTTGATGCTGACGGTGTCGCGGGATACGGGGCGCAGGATGAGGTTTTTCTTGGCGCTGCGTTTGAGCCGGATTCGGATGGACTGGCCGTCTGAAAGGGTGTGGGCGTAGTGTCGGGACATGGATTGGGTCGGTGTCGGGGCGAATCTGCGTTTTCAGACGACCTTTGCGACGGCAAACGGTCCTTTTCCTTCGATAAGGGGTTGTTGCGTTTCAATCCGTTTTTCGCATTCCGCCATCAATTCGGCTTCCGTGCCGCTGCTGTGGGGGATGACGGGGTTGATGACGACGGTGATGGTGCCGGGGTGTTTGAGGAAGGCGTTTTTCGGCCAAAATTCGCCGCTGTTGAGGGAGACGGGGACAATGTCCATTTCAAACATTTTCGCCATGCGCGCGCCGCCGAGTTTATAGCGGCCTTTTTCGCCGGGCGGCAGGCGTGTGCCTTCGGGGAAGATGGTGATCCAGTAGCCTTCGTTTTTGCGCGCCATGCCTTGTTCCATCAGTTGTTTGCTGGCTTCGCGGCTGTTACTGCGGTCTATGCCTATGGTTTTGACGAGTTTCAGGCCCCAGCCGAAGAAGGGGATTTTGAACAGCTCGCGTTTGGCGACGTAAACCTGCGGCGGGAAGATTTCTTGCAGGGCGAGGGTTTCCCAGCCACTTTGGTGTTTGGCGCAGATGATGGAAGGGCGGTCGGGGATGTTTTCGGCACCGATGAGGCGGTATTTGAGTCCGATGATGTGTTTGAGCGACCAGTTGAGGATGCGTACCCAGATTTGCGCCATTTTGTGCGCGCCGCCTTGGACGGGCAGGGCGAGGAGCATGAAGGGGAAAAGTAAAATCAGGCTGGTGCTGAGGATGAACCAGTAGGTCAGGTTGCGGATGAGGAGCATGTTTTTACCTGTCGGATAGGTCGTCTGAAATCTTGTTTGTGCTTGAAACGGGGCGAAACAGGGTTTCAGACGACCTCGTGTATTTATTACGGGTTTGCCTGTCCGTCTGCACGGTCTTGCGCGGCTTCGTGCATGATGTATTGGGAGAAGGCGAGCAGGCTGTCGAAGATTTGGGTGTTTTCGGGTAATTCTTTTTCCTGTTGCGACAGGGTTTTCTTGCCTTTGCCGGTCATGACGAGCGCGGTTTTGCCTCCGGCTTCGTGCATGGCTTGCAGGTCGCGCAGGCTGTCGCCGACCAGCCAGGTTTCGGCGGGGTCGGCTTTGAAGCGTTCGAGGATGTCGTAAATCATGCCGGGCTTGGGTTTGCGGCAGTCGCAGTTGTCGGCGGCGGTGTGCGGGCAAAACCAGATGCCGTCGATTTCGCCGCCCGCCTGACGGACGAGGCGGTGCATTTTGGCGTGCATTTCGGTCAGGTCTTGGACGGTGAAGTATTTGCGGCCGATGCCGGATTGGTTGGTGGCGACGGCGATGTTGTAGCCTGCCTGCGTCAGGAAGGCGATGGCGTCCATGCTGCCTTCGATGGGGATCCATTCGTCTACGGATTTGACGAAGTCGTCGCGGTCTTGGTTGATGACGCCGTCGCGGTCGAGGATGATGAGTTTCACGGTTGCTCTCCGACTGTGGATGCCAAATGGTTTTTCCATTGCTCAAACGCTGCCTGAAAGACGGGTTTGAGGCGTTTGTAGATTTCGGGGGTGTTGGGGACGTGGTAGAAGCCGCCGAGCGACGGAGTGTCGAGGGTGCGGACGTAGTCTTCTAAAAATGCGCCGTAGCCGTCTTCTTCATTGTCGTAGTAATAGGAGGTAAATTTCTGCCCTTGTTCGGTGAAGTCGTCGGGCGTGAGCGCGCCGTCCATGTGTTTGAGCAGGAAGCGGCGGCCGCTGGTTCTGCCTTTGAGCATATTGGCGAAATCTTCCGCGCTTTCGGGGGCGGTTTGCCAAACGGGATTCGCCAGCCCTGCCTGCGCTGCCCATATCCAGTACATGCCGATATGCGTGGCGGCGTTTTCGGACGGCAGGCCTTCGGGATATTCTTCGTCTAGGTGGAAGCGGATGTTGTCGTACATGGACGGTCGTGTGCTGTGATTCGGAGGGTGTTTATTGTAACGGAAAACGGGAGAGGTCGTCTGAAATCTGTTTTCAGACGACCTCCGGGGTGTCGATTTGCTTGTCAGCCTTTGAACACGGGGACGAGTTCGAGCTGGCTCAATACCTGCGCGGCGATGTTGACGACGCCGAAGAGGAAAACCCAAACCATCAGCCCGAATCCGCCGTAAACCTTGTAGTTTTTGCCTGCACCGAATTTTTGGCGCGAACGGTAGAGCAGCATGGCGGGGATGATGCCGGTCCAAATGGTTGCCGCCAGACCGACGTAGCCGATGGCGGTAACGAAGCCTGTTGGATACAACAGACAGAAAATCAGGGGCGGCAGGAAGGTGAGGGCGGCGGTTTTGGTGCGGCCGGACACGCTGTCGTTCCATTTGAAGATGTCGGCGATGTAGTCAAAGAGGCCGAGCGTTACGCCGAGGAAGGAGGTGGCAATCGCCATGTAGGAGAAGAGGGTCAACACTTTGTCCATGCTGCCGGTTTGGGCGAACTTGGACAGGGTTTCGATGAGGACGGACACTTGCCCTTCGGCGGCGATGACGGGGGCGAACTCGCTGCGCGGCAGGTTGCCTTGGATGGCGATTTGCCACAGGACGTAAATCACGAGCGCGACCAGCGTACCTGCCCAAATGGATTTGGCGACTTTGGGCGCATCGCCTTTAAAGTATTTGAGCAGGCTGGAGACGTTGCCGTGGAAGCCGAAGGAGGCGAGGCAGACGGGCAGGGCGGCGGAGATGTAAATCCAGTAGCTCGTGCCTGCGGGGGCTTGGGTGTCGAAGAGGACGGGCAGTTTGGCATCGGCAATCAGCCCGCCGGTCGCCCAAATGAAGGTCAGCACCATGCCGCCGATGAGGACGCTGGTGAAGCGATCGACCAGCCGTGCCGACGCCCACACGCAAAAGGCGAGGATGCCGAAGAAGACAAGCTGTCCGACGGTGAGCGAAACGTCGCTGCCTACCGCGCTGCCCAGCCCTTTGGCGGTCAAGTCGCCGCCGACGAAGATGTAGGCGTAGGTGAGCAGGTATAAAACGAAGGCGACAGCGATGCCGTTGATGGCGTTCCAAGTCGGGCCGAGCAGGTCTTTGACCATGGTGTCGAAGCTGGCGCCGTGTGGATAGTGGGTGTTGACTTCAAGGATCATCAGGCCGCTGGAGAGCATGGAAAACCAAGTGTAAAGCAACACAATCAGCGAGCCTGTGAACCAGACGCCGGAGGTGGCGGTCGGGTTGGCAAGCATACCCGCGCCGATGACCGTACCGGCGATAATCATGGCGCCGCCGAATAGCGACGGGGTTTTGACGGACATGGAATTCTCCTCGGAAAAACAGTCCGCCATTATGCCGTAAAGTGTAAGGATTGGTAAGGAGGTCGTCTGAAAATTGCGGGGAAGTGGCAGGCAGCAGGGGTTTTTCGAGCGGGGTGGCGGCGAGTGGATGAGAGCGGTTTAATTTTTTGAAAGATAGGGAGAAACGGCGGTTTCTCCTTTTTTGTTTGCTTGGGTTGAAAAAGGGTTTTCAGACGACTCTTTGCTTGAAAATGGCGTATTTACATATTTATACGGCATTTTATGGCTAATTTTTCTCTAATTTTGCCTTCCTAGAATGCGCAACCCTTACAGAGGCCGCATCCGCAACAGGGTGCGGTAACAAAAAAACAGACGACACATCAAGCAGAAAGGAAGCCGCATGAGCCAATCATACGAAGTCATTTTTGAGAACAACCGCAAATGGCAGGAAACAAAGAGGCAGCAATACCCTGATTACTTCAAAGACCTCGCCGACGGGCAAAATCCCGAATACCTCTACATCGGCTGCTCCGACAGCCGCGTCGCGGCGGAAGAACTGATGGGATTTGAGCCGGGCGACGTGTTCGTGCACCGCAACGTCGCCAACCTTGTTCACGGTTTGGATATGAATGCCGCCTCTGCCATCGAATACGCCGTCTCTCATTTGAAAGTCAAACACATCATCATCTGCGGCCACTACAACTGCGGCGGCATCAAAGCGGCGATGCTGCCCGAAGATTTTGGCACGATGAATCCGTGGTTGAGCAACATCCGCGACGTGTACCGCCTGCATCAGGAAGAACTGGACGCAATCGAAGACGAACACCTGCGCTACGACCGCCTGGTCGAATTGAACGTGCAGGAGCAGTGCCTCAACGTCATCAAAATGGCGTGCGTGCAGGAACGCTACCTGCTCGACGGCTACCCGATCGTGCACGGCTGGGTCTTCGACCTGCGTACCGGCCGCCTCATCGATTTGAACATCGATTTCAAAAACATCCTCGCCGACATCCAGAAAATCTACGACCTCACCGATTCCGAATGGGTGGTCAACGCGCGTAAGAAAGTGGGTTGATGGCTCGGAGGTCGTCTGAAAATGCAGCTTGGACAAGCATCCTGACTTTTCAGACGACCTTGATTTGCCCCAATCCTATCAAATACAAAAACATACACACATCAGGAGTACCCTTCACCATGAAACCCCATCAGAAAAAACAGCCTTTGGGCAGCCTGTTTAAGTCCAATTTCGCTTCCGGACTGGTCGTCTTCCTCGTCGCCCTGCCGTTGTGCCTCGGCATCGCGCTTGCTTCCGGCGCGCCGCCGTTGTCCGGCGTGTTGGCGGGCATCGTCGGCGGCATCGTCATCGGTTCACTCAGTACCTCGCATATCAGCGTTTCAGGCCCCGCCGCAGGCTTGGCGGCGATTATCCTTGCCGCGATTACCGAACTCGGTTCGTTCGAGTTGTTTCTGTGCGCGGGCTTAATCGCCGGCGCCATCCAGCTTTTGCTCGGCTTCATCCGCGCCGGCAGCCTCGCCGAATACATCCCCGTGTCCGTTATCGAAGGCATGTTGGCGGGCATCGGCGTGATTATCATCATGAAACAGATTCCGTTTGCCTTGGGCAGCAGCGGCAGCCTCGCCGACCCTGCCGCACTGTTTGCCGACATCCACACAGGCTCCCTTTTGGTAGCAGGCGTGTCGATGGCGATCCTAATCGTATGGGACAAAATCCCCGCGTTGAAAAACATCAAAGCCCTGCCCGCCGCGCTGGTTGCTGTGGGCGCGGGGATACTGATGAACCAATGGTTTGTCGCCAGCGGCAGCAGCCTTGCCATTCCCGCCGGACAACTCGTGCAACTGCCCGTCCCCGACACATGGCGCGAAGCCGCAGCTATGCTCACGCTGCCCAACTTTTCAGGTTTCGGCAACAGCTACGTCTGGATGACCGGCATCACCATCGCCATCGTCGCCTCGATTGAAACCCTGCTTTGCATCGAAGCCGCCGACCGCCTCGACACCCACCGCCGCATCACCGACACCAACCGCGAATTGCGCGCGCAGGGCGCAGGCAACATCGTCAGCTCGCTTATCGGCGGCCTGCCCATCACCTCCGTCGTCGTGCGCTCGTCCGCCAACGCCAATGCAGGCGCGACGCACAAACTGTCTGCCGTTATCCACGGCGTCCTGTTGCTGGTGTGCGTTTTGGCGATTCCCTTTATCCTCAACATGATACCCCTGTCCACCCTCGCAGCCGTCTTGCTGCTGGTGGGCTACAAACTGGCGAAACCCGCCACCCTCCTGCATTTCTGGCATAAAGGGCTGTACCAGTTCATCCCCTTCGCCGCTACTCTCGTCGCCGTCGTCGCGCTCGACCTGCTCAAAGGCGTCGGCATCGGGCTCGCCATCAGCATCATCTTCATCCTTCAAGGCAACATGAAACGCGCCTACTACCTCAGCCGCGAAGAACTCGCCGAAGCCGACGAAATCAGCTTGGAACTGGCGGAAGAAGTCTCGTTCCTGAACAAAGCCGCCATCAAGAAAACCCTGAAAAACATCCGTCCGGGTTCGAAAGTAACCATCAACGCCGAACGCTCGTCCTACATCGCCGGCGACGTATTGGAACTGATTGAAGACTTCGCCAACGTCTTCGCCAAAGAAAACGACATAGATGTTGTGCTCAAAGGCTTCAAATCCGACTACGACCACGAAGGCCGCGACCACCACAGCCATGTGCGGGTAGGGCATAGCGCGAGTATTTAGAAGTCGGGTTGGAATGAGTAGGAGAAGAAAAGGTCGTCTGAAAACCTGTTTGGGGATTTGAACTGCACCCCAAAAGTTGGACATCCCCTCCAACTCACAAGGTGCAGTTTT
>CAKARM010000058.1:0-9935 GCA_916720585.1 uncultured Neisseria sp. | reverse complement strand
CAGACGACCTTTTTGTATGTCAGTGCAGCGGCTTATTCTTCCGGAGCGCGGAAGGTGTCGTGGCAGGATTTGCAGCTTGCGCCGGTTTCGCCGTAAGCGGCTTTGATTTCTTCCAGCTTGCCGGTTTGCGCGGCGGCGTTCAGTTTCTCAACGGCAGCAGCGAATTTGTCCTCTTCGGCTTTGAATTTGGCCGCATCAGACCAAACCGCAGGCAGGGCGCGGCCGTTGCCTTTGTCGTCAGATTGGAAGAAGGTGAAAGGTTTTTTGCTGGTTTCGGCAAAAGTTGCCGCAGCCTGCTTGAATTTTTCCACGTCGTAAGGCTCTTCGCCTTTTACCATTTTGCCCATGCTGGAGAACTCGGGCATCATGGATTTGAACGCAGTGGTACGGTCTTCGGAGATCGGACCTTTGGGTTGCGCGGGTGCGCCGCCGCCGCAGGCGGCAAGGGTCAGGGCAGCGAGCAGCGCTGCTGAGAAGAGTTTGGTATTCATGGCTTTGGTGTCCTGTGATAGTATTTTGTTATTCATATTTTTCAGACGACGTCCGAAGAGGTCGTCTGAAAAGTCGTAATCATACCTGAAATGGGTTTACAAAACGAGAAAAGAAAGGAAATAGTTATGGCGATTTTGGTTACCGGCGCGTCAGCCGGTTTCGGCGAGGCGATGTGCCGCACGTTTGTACAGGCCGGTTATTCCGTTATCGGCGCGGCACGGCGCGGCGAGAAACTGCAGGCATTGGCAGCCGAATTGGGCGAGCGGTTTTATCCTTTGGAAATGGACGTTTCGCGTACCGAGTCGATACGCAACGCGCTCGACAGCCTGCCTGAAAATTTTGCCGAAATCGATTGCCTGATCAACAACGCCGGATTGGCATTGGGTTTGGAAACGGCGGACAAAGCAGATTTCGGCGATTGGGAAACCATGATTCAAACGAACATCGTCGGTCTGACTTTCCTGACGCGCCAAATCCTGCCGCAAATGGCGGAGCGCAAGCAAGGCTATATCATGAATCTGGGTTCGATTGCCGGCAGCTATGCTTACGAGGGCAGCAACGTGTACGGCGCGACCAAGGCGTTTGTGCGCCAGTTCAGCATGAACCTGCGTGCGGAATTGGCGGATAAAAACATCCGCGTCACCAACATCGAGCCGGGTTTGTGCGGCGGTACCGAGTTTTCCAACGTCCGCTTTAAGGGCGATGACGAGCGGGCGGAAAAGGTTTATGAGAACGTCGAGTCCATCCGGCCGCAAGACATTGCGGATACGGCTTTGTGGCTCTATCAGCGTCCGGCGCACATGAACGTCAATTCCATCGAAATCATGCCTGTCGCCCAAACCTTTGCCGGTATGAAAGTCATCCGCAATACGCTGCCCGTACCCGCACAGGCGGAGAATTTTGAGAAACAGAGTATGTCTTTGTTTGCACGGATTAAGTCGTGGTTCAAATAGGCAGATTGGATGGGATGGGTCGTCTGAACGGTGGCGCTCGGTTTCAGACGACCTCCGAATATCTGCATCTTACATAAACACGTTATAATGTAATCCTCTCCGTTCAGAATTTTAAGGTCGTCTGAAAGCCTTTATGAAACACGCAATCAAACAAAAAATCCTCGAACAGGCACGCCGTGACGGCGTACAGGTAACCGCTTTGCGCGAGCAGGTGCTCGATATCGTTTTGCAGCAAAGCGGCGTGATTAAAGCCTACAACGTCTTGTCGCAGATGCAGCAGCAAAGCGAGGGCGTGGTTGCGCCGCCGACGGCCTACCGCGCCCTTGATTTTTGGGCGGAGCAGGGCGTTTTGCATAAAGTGGCGGCGGTCAACGGCTATATTTTGTGCAGCCACGCGCAGCACGAGTGCGACGACCATTGCCACGACCACGAAGAAGCCGAAGCGCACCACAGCGCGTTTATTTTGGTCTGCACCGAATGCGGCACGGCGGACGAGCAAACCCTGAGCCACGAATGGGCGGCACTGCGCGCAGGCGTTGCCGAAAGCGGCTTTGCGCTGAAAGAAGAACACGTTGTTTTAACTGGAATCTGTAAAAAATGTCAGAAGTGAAAAAAACCAAAGTCCACCTGATTTCAGGTTTTCTGGGAACAGGCAAAACCACCGCGCTTAAAAGCCTGATGGAGCAGAAAGACCCGAACGAAAAATGGGTCATCATCGTCAACGAGTTTGGCGAAATCGGTATTGACGGCGCCGTATTGAGCGACAACGGCATCCCCGTGGCAGAAATCGCCGGCGGCTGTTTGTGTTGCACCGCCGGCCCGCAAATGGGCGTAACCGTGCAGAAAATGCTGCGCGACGCCAAGCCTGACCGCTTGATGATTGAAGCAAGCGGACTGGCACACGCCGCCAGCGTCATCGACGAATTGAAAGCCAAACCGCTGGACAGCCTTTTGGAAATCGGCGCTGTCTTTACCGTCGTCGATCCGCGCCAGTTCATCAACCCCGATTACGCGCAGCAGGCATTGTATAAAGACCAAATCGGCATCTGCGACGTATTGGTCGCCAGCAAAACCGATTTATGTACCCCCGAACAGCTTGCCGAATTTCACGACAAAGCGGCAAAACTGTTCCCGCCCAAAGCCAAAGTGGTTGAAGTCCAAAACGCACAACTCGACATCCAATGGCTCGACATTCCCGTCATCGAAAAATCACGCTACCGCCTCAAAGCCCTGCCGGACAACACCATGGGCTTCCAATCGCAAGGTTTCACTTTCCCCGCCGGACGCGATTTCGACGGTGAAAAATTGACCAACTTCTTCAACGACCTGCCCAAATTCACAGACGGCCTCGTCCGCGCCAAAGGCGTGTTCCAGGTGCTCGGCACATGGGTGTGGCTCAACTGGGTGGACGGGCAATGGGGCGCCAACCAAGTCTCATGGCGGCGCGACTCGCGCTTCGAGCTGATTGCCAAATCGTTTGACGCGGATTTGATTGAGAAGAAACTGCAAGAGGCTTTGGAAAAATAAGAGAGGTCGTCTGAAAGTTTGCCGCTTCAATTTTCAGACGACCCAAGCGATAGTGAAGTCTATTGTTTTAATTGTCAGAAGAATATAAAGCAGTAATGGTCTTTCAGACGACCTTAAAACCCAAATAGAGGAATACCCCAAGCATGTACCGTTACATCCTCCACCGCCTATTACTCTTAATCCCCACGCTGTTGGGGATTTTGGCGATTACTTTTGCCGTTATCCAATTCGTGCCGGGCGGGCCGGTGGAGCAGATGGTGCAGCAGTTGACGCATGGTGCGGTCAGCGGCGAGACGGCGAATGCGACGGCGGGCAACATTATGAAAAACGGTAACCGCATCAGTCCGGAAGATTTGGCGGCGTTGAATGCGCTGTACGGTTTCGACAAGCCGCCGCTGACGCGGTTTGTGGATATGGTGTGGCGGTTTGCCCGTTTTGATTTGGGCAAGAGTTTTTTCCATCATGAAACCGTGTTCGAGCTGGTCAAACAGAAAATGCCGGTGTCGATGAGTTTGGGCTTGTGGACGTTTTTCCTGACTTATCTGATTTGTATCCCGTTGGGCATTGCCAAGGCGGTGCGCGACGGCAGCCGTTTTGATGCGGTAACGGGGATGGTGGTGCTGGTCGGTTATACCATACCGCCGTTTGTGTTGGGTTTGGTGCTGCTGGTGTTGTTTGGCGGCGGCAGCTTTTTTGCCTGGTTCCCGCAGGGCGGCTTGGTCGGCGATGATTTCGACACGTTGTCGTGGGCGGGCAAAATCAAAGATTATCTGTGGCACATGGCGTTGCCGATTACGGCTTCGGTAGCGGGCAGTCTGGCGGTAACGACGGTGTTGACGAAAAACGTGTTTCTTGAAGAAATCCGCCGCCAATATGTTTATACCGCCCGCGCCAAGGGATTGCCGGAAAAGCAGATTTTGTGGAAACACGTTTTCCGCAACGCGATGATTCCGCTGATTACCGGCTTCCCCGCTGCCTTTATTGGCGCGTTTTTCACCGGCAGCCTGCTGATTGAAACCTTGTTCTCGCTCGACGGGCTGGGCCTGCTTTCCTACGAGGCGGTAATGAAGCGCGATTATCCGGTGGTGATGGGGACGCTGTATGTGTTCACGCTGATGGGTTTGCTGGCGAAATTGGTGTCGGATATTTCTTATTCGTGGGTCGATCCGCGCATTCATTTCGGCGGACAGAAATAGGTCGTCTGAAAAATATGTTTCCAAATCATGACTGATAAACCTTTCCAAACCATGAAAACACACACTTCAAACCCCACTTGGCAGGCATTCAAGCAACACAAACGCGGCTGGTTCGCGTTGCGGGTTTTAGCCGTTTTGTTCGCCGTCGCGCTGCTTGCGCCTTTGTGGAGCAACGACAAGCCCTTGTTGATACGTTATCAGGGCGAATATTATTTTCCGCTGGTAAACGAATACAACGAAACCGTGTTCGGCGGCGATTTCGACACGCCTGCCGATTACCTCGACCCGCTGATACGCGGCAACATCACGTCAAACGGTAATTACGCCGTTTATCTGCCCAATCCCTACGACGCCGATACGCTCAATGATTTCGACACGCTGCCCGACCCTGCAAGTCCGTCCGAAAGGCACTTGCTCGGCACGGACGACCGCGGTCGCGATGTCTTGGCGCGTTTGGTTTACGGATTCCGCGATTCCCTGTTGTTTGCCCTTGCGCTGACTTTGGTAACGACCGTAATCGGTGTGATCACCGGCGCGGTGCAGGGTTATTTCGGCGGTAAGACCGACCTCTTGATGCAGCGTTTTATCGAAATCTGGGGCGGGATGCCGGAGCTTTATCTGCTGATTATCCTGTCTTCGTTTTTTAATCCCAGTTTGCTGATATTGCTGGTGTTGCTGTCGCTGTTTGGCTGGATGGGGCTGTCCGACTACGTCCGCGCCGAGTTTTTGAAAAACCGTCAGGCCGATTACGTTCTGGCGGCGCGTTCGATGGGCGTGGGCAACCGCGCGATTATGTGGCGGCACATCCTGCCCAACAGCCTGACGCCCGTATTGGCGTTTCTGCCTTTCCGCATCTCCGGCGCGGTACTTGCGCTGACCAGCTTGGATTTCCTCGGTTTGGGCGTTCCCGCGTCGCAGGCGAGCTTGGGCGAACTCTTGGCTCAGGGCAAGGACAACTTAGACGCTTGGTGGATAGGCTTGTCTACCGTCGGTACGCTGACGATTATGCTGCTTTTGCTGGTGATGATAGGCGAGGGCTTGCGTCAGGCGTTTGACGTGCGCGCTAGGGGATAGTATAAGCACGGAAATTCTGAGGGAGCGCCCATTGATGGGCAACCCGCGCCTTTGGAAGTTTCAGACGACCTCTATAATATTTTACTCACTTAATTTTTGAAGAATTCCAATGAATCAAACACACAACACAAATTTCTACGAAATGCTGGCCGCTGCCTGCCGTAAAAACGGCAAAGGTACTGCGGTGTTCAACGACAAAGAAAAAACCACCTACCACGCGCTCAAGCAGGAAGTCGATGCCGTAGCCGCATATCTGCAAAATATGGGCGTCAAATTCGGCGACAAAGTGGCTTTGGCGGTATCCAATTCGCCGGAATTTATCAGCGCCTATTTTGCCGTCTCTGCCATCGGCGCGGTTGCCGTACCGATGAATACGTTTTTGAAAAACAACGAATACGCGTATATTTTGAACGACTGCAAAGCGCGGTTTATGTTTGCTTCGGCAGGTTTGCAGAAAGAATTGAAGGGGCTGAAGAAACAGACCCGCGTCGAGAAAATCATTTGGATAGGCGAAGCGAAAGCAGCGGACGAAGCCGATGTGCGTTTTGAAGAAGCGCGCCGTTTTTCGGGTACGCCCGATTTGAACCGCCAACCGAAAATCGATGATTTGGCGCATATTATTTACACTTCCGGCACGACAGGCCATCCTAAAGGCGCGTTAATCAGCTATGGCAATCTGTTTTCCAACCTTGAAGGTATCGAGCGCATCTTTAAGATTACCAAACGCGACCGCTTCGTCGTGTTCCTGCCGATGTTCCACAGCTTTACGCTGACGGCCATGGTGTTGCTGCCGATTTATATGGCGTGTTCGATTATTTTGGTGAAATCCGTTTTCCCGTTCTCCAACGTTTTGAAACAGGTTTTATTCAAACGCGCGACCGTGTTTTTGGGCGTGCCCGCGATTTACACCGCCATGAGCAAAGCGAAAATCCCTTGGTATTTCAGATGGTTCAACCGCGTCCGTCTGTTTATCAGCGGCGGCGCGCCTTTGGCGGAACAAACCATCCTCGACTTTAAAGCGAAGTTCCCGCGTGCCAAGCTTTTGGAAGGCTACGGCTTGAGCGAATGCTCGCCCGTCGTCGCCGTCAACACGCCCGAAAGGCAAAAAGCCCGCAGCGTCGGCATCGCCTTGCCCGGATTGGAAGTCAAAGCTGTCAACGACGAATTGGTCGAAGTGCCGACGGGCGAAGTGGGCGAACTCATCGTCAAAGGCGGTTCGGTCATGCAGGGCTACCTGAATATGCGCGATGCCACGGACGAAGCCATCGTCAACGGCTGGCTGAAAACAGGCGATTTTGTCACGATAGACGAAGACGGCTTTATCTTTATCGTCGACCGCAAAAAAGACCTGATTATTTCCAAAGGGCAAAACGTTTATCCGCGTGAAATCGAAGAGGCGATTTACAAACTTGACGCCGTCGAAGCCGCAGCCGTCATCGGCGTGAAAGACCAATATGCCGACGAAGAAATCATCGCCTTTATCCAACTCAAAGACGGCGAAACGTTGGATGAAGCCGACGTGCGCGCCCATTTGCGCGGACATTTGGCGAATTTCAAAATCCCCAAACAGATTTACTTTAAAGACGAACTGCCGAAAAACGCCACGGGCAAAGTGTTGAAACGGGTGTTGAAAGAGCAGTTTCAGAAATAATAAGCGTTCAGACTAACTGAAGAGGGAAAGTGGAAAAAATTCTATAATTAATAAACTGTGATTTGTTCCAAATTAGGTAACAAATTTAATCTTTTAAAAGGATAGGATATGAGTAAAGCTGACGTAGATGAATTGCTTAAGGATATTGAAGAACAATTAATTTTAATGAAAAAATATAAAAAAATTACTAAGGTAAAGTTGAAATCAATACTTGAGAACCTTAGGAGCTCGTTAGAGTATATAGCGCAAGATATAAGTTCTGTATTGTCCAATCCAAACGATAAGGTATATTTTCCATATGGAGATACTAAAGAAAATTTTAAGGGGAGGATTAATCAAAATCTCCCAGCTATACGGTCTGAGTACCCTAAAATTTATGATTATATAGAGCATCTTCAGCCTCATAAGAACAATGGAGATAAGTGGTTGGTCGATATGTGCCGTATAACTAATGATGCTAAGCATAAAAAACTTTTGGAAGTCAAAAATGAAGGAAATGATAATGTTGTTTTAAGTTCGGGAGGGATACCAATTTTTGGATTTATTGATTGCGAAAATTCTATTATAGAAGGACCGCAAATTTATGTTAGAAATAAAGATGGTAGTTTGACAGATCAGGGGATGATGGGGACATATTATATCGACGGAGAAAATGTAGAAGTAATTGAGGAAAGCAATCCATTAGTTGATTTTTCTATCGTGGAAAAGAAAAAACTGGTTATAGATGAAGAGACGCCTATTGAGGTAATCCCATTTTTAGAAAAATGTTTTAATAAAATCAGTCAGTTTTCTACTGATGTATATACTCAACTCAAATGAGCATGAACATCCTTGAAATTGAAAACCTAAACGCCTTTTTCCCCGGCAAGCAAGTCCTACACGATGTCAGCCTGACCGTACAGACCGGCAGGAAACTGGCATTGGTCGGCGAGAGCGGCAGCGGTAAAACCGTGTTGGCGCAGGGCATTATGCGGCTGAATCCGCTGGTGTCGTTTGAAGGTCGTCTGAAGTTCGACGGCAACGATTTGCTGACCCAATCCGAACGCGCCCTGCAAAAGCTGCGCGGGCGGGAAATAGGTATGGTGTTTCAAGAGCCGATGACCGCGCTTAACCCCGTGATGCGCGTCGGCGCGCAGATTGCCGAAGTGCTGACCCTGCATCTGGGTTTGGACAAAAAACAGGCATGGGCGAGGGCGGTCGAACTCTTGGCGGAAACCGGCATCCGCGAGCCGGAGCAGAAAGCCTTTGCCTATCCCTTCCAGCTTTCCGGCGGACAGCGGCAGCGGGCGATGATTGCGATGGCGGTTGCTGCCGAACCCAAGCTCCTGATTGCCGACGAACCGACCACCGCCTTGGATGTCGCCGTACAGGCGCAAATTCTCGATTTGTTGGCGCGCTTGCAGCAGGCGCACAACATGACCATGCTCTACATCACCCACGACCTGAACCTTGTCCGCCGCTTTGCAGACGACGTCGCCGTGATGCGCGGCGGACGTATTGTCGAAACGGGCGCAGCGGCGGAAGTGTTCGCCCGTCCGCAACACGAATACACGCAAATGCTGTTGAACGCCGGTGCCGCGCGCAAGGTCGTACCTTTGGCGGGCAATCCCGCCACCGTCTTGCAGGCGGAGCAGCTTTCCGTTGCCGTCAAAGAAACGGCGGGCTGGTTCAAAAAACGCAGCAAAACCCTGCTGGAACCGGTTTCCTTCGATTTGAAAGCGGGCGAAACACTGGGCATCATCGGCGAAAGCGGCTGCGGCAAAACCACGCTGGCAAAAGCCGTCATGCACCTTATCGACGCGGAAGGTCGTCTGAAAATCAACGGCGAAGACTGGAAACACGAATCCAGACGCGACATCCAAATGGTGTTTCAAGACCCGTTCGGCGCATTCAACCCGCGCATGAACGTCTTTAATATCGTTTCCGAAGCCCTGCGCGTTCACGAACCCGATTTGTCCCGCGCAGAAATGCGGCAGCGCGTCCCAGACGTATTGCGTCAGGTCGGACTGCCCGAAGACGCGCTCGAACGCTATCCGCACGCCTTTTCCGGCGGACAACGCCAGCGGCTCGCCATCGCCCGCGCCATCATCGTCCGCCCGAAAATCCTCGTTTTGGACGAACCCACCAGCGCGCTCGACGTACAATGGCAGCAACAGATTCTGGAGCTGCTCGCCGATTTGCAAAAACAACACGGTCTCAGCCTCATCATCATCAGCCACGACCTCGCCGTCATCCGCGCCCTGTCGCACCGCGTGATGGTGTTGAAAGACGGCAAAATCGTTGAAGAGGGCGGCTGCGAAACCGTATTTGCCAACCCTTCCAGCGATTACACGCGCCATCTGATGAGCTTTAGGGCAGGTTGAACTGTCAGATAGGTCGTCTGAAAAACATTAGCCAATCCCGATGGCAACCTTACAAAAAAGCTATTACACTTTTGCGACACTTGAAATTTTCAGCCCCAAGCCCTATCCTGCACAACATCTGATTCAATTTGACACAAAAAGGAAAAACTCATGAGCAGCGAACTGATTATCCACACCTCCGATGCAAATTTCGAACAAGACGTTTTGAAATCCGACGTTCCCGTATTGCTCGACTTCTGGGCACCTTGGTGCGGCCCTTGCAAAATGATCGCTCCGATCTTGGACGACATCGCCGCCGAATTTGAAGGTCGTCTGAAAGTCGTCAAAATCAACATCGACGAAAACGAAGCCACCCCTGCCAAATTCGGCGTACGCGGTATCCCGACGCTGATGGTGTTCAAAAACGGCGAAAACGTTGCCACCAAAGTCGGCGCTTTGGCAAAAGGTCAATTGACCGCATTTGTAAACGCTTCTTTGGCTTAAGTTTCAACAACGCAAAAGGTCGTCTGAAAATGTTCAGACGACCTTTTTGTATGTTTGGATTTTAGGGAAACTGGGGGGGCTTCCTGCTCTCGTCTTTATCCGTTCAAAGATTTTCGGCAGACGGGCATTGCCTGATTAAATTCGCTTTAATCTGCGCCAAAAAGGTCGTCTGAAAACCTAGTATCAGGTTTTCAGA
>CAKARM010000057.1:0-10173 GCA_916720585.1 uncultured Neisseria sp. | reverse complement strand
TTTGAGCTAAGGCGAGGCAACGCCGTAATGGTTTAAAGTTAATCCACTATATTTTTGAGTCTGACTGGTTTGAGGCGGTAAGGTTCAGATGGTGAGTATATACAAAGGCCGTCTGAAAAACGAGTTGACACCGATAAGTGGGTGTTTTTCGTTTTCAGACGACCTTTTGAGTTTTGTTTTAGCGAAACTCGCTTCGCTCGTTTTCAGACGACCTTTTAGGTTTTTTTATTAGGATTGGGTGCGTCAAAGCACTAAAAGATACAGCCAGTAGGCAAAGCCGCCCAATGTAGCGCCTGCGGGCAGGTCAATCAGGTAGTGCTGTTTGGTAAAGATGCAGGACAGGGCAATCAATACGGGAAAGAGGAACGCGGCGGTACCCAAAGTCGGCAGCGCGTGCAGGGCGGTCAGCATGGCGACGGAAACGTGCATACTGGGGAAGCAGTTGCTGGCTTGGTCGAATTTTTGAACAAACTGTAAAAACCATTCGGACGGTGTTTTGCCGGTATTGATGCTGCGCCAATGCGGCGGAGTGGAAACGGGAAACAGCCAGAAGAACAGCATTTGCATAAACAGCAACATCAGGAAGCTGAACGCCATCATGTTGAAATGGCGGTGGTCGGTGGCGATGATGTTGAGGTAGAGGTAGAGGATGGCGGGGTAGTAAAGGAAACTGTATATCCACGACCAACGCGGGCGGAAAGGGATTTTTTCGTCTATCGGGGAATTCCAAACAATCTCTTTGCGCAAAGGGTGGCGCTGGGTATAAAAGTAAAACTGGTAAGCGCCGATAATCATCACGCCGCTCAATATCAGATTGACGAAATAGTCTTGAAAGTTCATGTGTGTGTTCCTAGAGGGGCTGTCAACATTCAATAGTTTCCGTGTCTTTTTATCCTCAAAGCGGAAGATTCAAGGTGTCCAACCTTGTTGCAGTTTCCGCCTTGAATCTTCCGCTTTGTGAACAAAAATCCACTGGGAAAATTAAATGTTGACAGACCCTAAAAAGATGGATTTTATTGAAATTGGAAAGGTTGTTTTAAAGAACATCATCATACATGTCTTTTAAAATATGTGAAATCAATCTGATTTGATTTGGATAAATATACAGTCAGTTAAATAGAAAATGTCTGATTTTTACTTTTCATCCAATATATAGTGGATTAAATTTAAATCAGGACAAGGCGACGAAGCCGCAGACAGTACAGATAGTACGGCAAGGCGAGGCAACGCCGTACTGGTTTAAAGTTAATCCACTATAAAAGGTCGTCTGAAAACCAAACCGATAAGCAGTTTGGGTTTTCAGACGACCTTTTACGTTACGCCCAATCAGGCGTGATATTGGCGCGACAGTTCGTGTACGGTATCGACTAAGATTTTGGCGTGTTCGGGGTCGGCGTGTTGGTTGATGCCGTGTCCGAGGTTGAAGACATGGCCGCTGCCGTGTCCGTAGTCGGCAAGGATGTGCGCGACTTCGGTGCGGATGGATTGGGGCGTGCCAAAGAGGGCAAACGGGTCGAAGTTGCCTTGCAGGGCGACTTGGTTGCCGACGCGGCGGCGTGCTTCGCCGATGTTGCACGTCCAGTCCAAGCCCAATGCGTCTGCGCCGATTTCCGCCATGCCCTCCAGCCACAGCCCGCCGCCTTTGGCAAACACGATAACGGGAACGCGTCTGCCTTCGCTTTCGCGTTTCAATCCGGCAACGATTTGGCGGATGTATTTGAGGCTGAACTCTTTAAACGCCGCATCGCTCAGGACGCCGCCCCAAGTGTCGAAAATCTGCACGGCCTGCGCGCCCGCGTCGATTTGGGCGTTGAGGTAGGCGGTAACGGCTTGGGCGTTGGTGTCGAGGATTTTGTGCAGCAAATCGGGACGCGAATACATCATGGTTTTGATGGTGCGGAATTCTTTGCTGCTGCCGCCTTCGACCATATAGCAGGCGAGCGTGAACGGGCTGCCGGAGAAGCCGATGAGCGGTACGCGGCCGTCCAATGCTTTGCGGATGGAGCTGACGGCGTCAAAGACGTATTGCAGTTTTTCCATATCGGGAACTTGCAGCTTGGCAATGTCGGCTTCGTGTTGCAAGGTGCGTTCGAATTTCGGGCCTTCGCCTTCGGCAAAATACAGTCCCAAGCCCATTGCGTCGGGGACGGTCAGGATGTCGGAGAACAGAATCGCCGCGTCCAAATCGAAGCGTTCTAAGGGCTGGATGGTGACTTCGGTTGCCAATTCGGTGTTTTTACACAAATCGAGGAAGCTGCCCGCTTTCGCGCGTGTGGCTTTGTATTCGGGCAGATAACGCCCCGCCTGACGCATCATCCAAATCGGTGTGTATTCGACGGGCTGTTTGAGCAGGGCGCGGAGGAAGGTGTCGTTTTTCAAAGAGGTCATGTGGGGCTTTCGGTTTGTTTGTAAAACAGGGAAGGAAAACGGTTTTCAGACGACCTTTGCGGCGGTTTCCGCAATGAAAGGTCGTCTGAAAAGGGGGATAGATAAAGATGTTTCCCAAACTCAGCTATGCTGCTCTAACGCCGCGTGGCGTTCGTCATCGGAGACGGCTTCCAAAACCAATTTCCGCTGTTCCTGAGCTTTTTGCGGTTGTCCGGTTTCGTCGAGTACGCGTGCCAGCATGAGGCGGGCGGCGATGCTCGGTTGCAGGGCGATGCTGGCTTCGAGGTAACTTTGCGCCTTGCCCCACAGGCTGCGGCCGTAGGCAAGCTGTCCGAGGTACATCAAGAGCGGCGCGTCGTCGGGTTTGTCTTTCAGCCAAGAATCGGCAAGGTCGATGGCTTTTTGCTGGCCGCGTTCGTTGAAGAAGCGGACGCTTTCGACGAAGGCTTCCAAAAGTTCGGGGCGGCGGTTTTGCGGGTAGTATTGGCGCACCCATTTGACGGCTTCGGTATAGAGTCCGAGACGCTCGTATTTTTCGGCAATGGCGACACACAATTCGTCTGCTTTGAGTGTCTCGGGAATGCGCTTCAGACAGGTTTTCAGACCGGTTGCGTCTGATGCTTCCGCCAACAGGCGGCGGTATGCCCAGCTTTGGTATTGTTCCGCTTCAAAATCGTTAATCGCGCCGACTTTCATCAATTTTTCGGATTTCGCCAACACATCTTCCGCATCGCCGTGGTCAAAGGCATAACGCAGTTGCAGGCGGGCGAGGCGGGACAGGTTGGGATGGATGCGCGCGGCAGCGTTCAGATTTTCCAGTGCGGTCGGATAATCGCGGCGGCCGAGTGCGGATTCTGCCAACAACAGATAGCGGGAAAGCTGCTGTTTGTTCGGCAGTTTTTCGATGTCTTTCAGGTAGTGGTCGCGCAGTTCGAAGTTTTCCATTTGGTCGGCGGCGTGCGCGCCCAACATCAGCGCAAGATTGCGGTTGTCGCCGGCTTCTTTGTTCTCCAATACTTTGGCGGCTTCCTGCTCCGCTTTTTCAAAGCGGCCTTCAAAAAACGCCAAACCTGCGCTGTTCAAAGCCACGGCTGCCTGACGGCCTTTGCGCGCCGTGCCGAAACGTTGCATACGGGCGGGGATGTTCATCAGACCGACGATGAATTTGATCAGGAAATACAGGGTAACGACAAACAGGACCAGCCCTAAGATAAAGGCGTGCAGGTTGACCCGCATCATGACCTGTCCGACGACGATATAGACATTACCCGTGTAAATACCGGAAGTTAGGACGATACCGACTGCAGCGGCGAATAAAACGACAATCCAGACGACGGCTTTCATGCACGGCCTCCTTTGGTCTCAGCATCGGCGGCAGGGCGGCTTTGTTTCTCAGGAGCCGCTTTCTTTTCCGGCTCGGAAATGTTTTGCGGTTTCGCCTCGGAAGGCAGCGCCGGAGCTTCTAAAGGCTTCGCGTCTGTTTGGGCGGCAGGTGCGGATTTCTGCGCAGGAGAGGGTCTTGCTTTGGCAGGATGGGCAGCCCTCGGAGCCGGTGCGGTTTTCGGTGCGGAAGCAGTTTCATTCACCTGAGAGGCGGCTTGAGGAGCGGCAGCTTCGGACGCGGCAGAGGGCAGAGGCGCAGACGCGGCGGTCGTAACGGGTTCGGGCAGCGCGACCGGAGTGCGCGTACCGTCTTGATAGGCGCGGATTGCGCTGAGGCTGGCTTTCAAACTGTCGTCTGAAATCATGCGCACATCCAGCGCTTTCAATTCGGACAACTCTTTCAGCCATGCCTGTGTTGCGGGTGATTTGCCGTCAAAGTATTGCTTGACCGCCGCTTCGACGTAGTTCAAATCGCTTTGATAAACCTCGCCGTTGTGCTGCATCAGCGCGGTACGCGCATCCAAAAGGCGCAGGCGCAGGTTTTCGCGGACGAAATACGCCTGTTCGGGCGACAGCAGCATCGCGTCTTTATTGTCGAGTCGGCGGACTTCCACCAGCCCTTTCAGTGCAACCAAAGATTTATCCCAAGTATTTTGCCACCAAGAGCCTGAAGACGCGCCGTTGCTTTGCGCCTGCTCGCCCGGCTGCAATACGCCGTCCAACACCAGCGGCAGGCCGGAAACGGCGGTTTCCAAGCGGTCGAGGCGCAGCGCCGTGCCGGAAATATCGACATACGGACGGTTTTTCAATGCCGCCAAATCATGGCTGACGGCTTGTTTGATGGGCAGCAGCTCGGGCTGGTCGAAACGGCTCAGGCGGCCGTCGATATGTTCCAACACCGCCGCCGCGCCTTGTACGTTGCCCGACAGCAGCAGTTGCTGCGAGGCGAGGTTCAACATGGTTTCCGCTTCGTCAACCAGCCAGTTGACGCGCCCTTTGGTCAGCTCCTGATACGCTTTTTGCGTCAACAGGATTTGTTCGCTGTTTGCCATTTGGGCTTTGCCCAAGCGCTCCAATTCGGCTTGGATGGCGGTTTGGTGGTTTAGATGGTCTTTCAGGAGTAAAGCGTTTTCAGATTCGCCCAAGGCGGCTTTATCGAGCTTTTGGTTAAACGAAAGCTCTTGGTTTTTCAAGACGTTTTGTCCTTGCACAAACAAAAAGCCGCTTGCGCCCAAACCCAGCAGCGCCAGCACCAGCGCGCCTACCGCCAGCCCTCTGCCGCCGGATTGTTTGATAATGACGGGGGCGGGTTGGTTTTGGGGAAGATTTTTAGATTCAGACATGTGTGTTCCTGCGTATTCGGAGGTTTTAGGCTGCTTGGCCTTTTTCGGAGCCGCTGTTTCAGACGACCCCGCGTTACCCTGACTGTCGACGATAATCGGCCGACCGGCTTCGTTTGCTTCGGATGGATTGTCTTCAGACCGGCTCATCGGTTTGCTCCTTAGGAAATGATGAAAGTGCCGCTTTCAGAGAAGCGACGACCCGTATGTGGCGCGCACCCGCCTCGCGAAGCGCGTCGGCTATGCGCGGATGATGGGTGAAGTATAACAAGGATTCGAAGAATCGGGAAAATTGCGGCGGAACCTGCGCAAACAGCCCGCGTACCAGTTCGCCCGAAGCGATAAAGGCGGCATCAATGGATTCGGCATCAAAATCCTGCCAATTCAATTCATTAGGTCGTCTGAAATACGCTTCCGCGATTTCCACTGCAAAGCCTTTTTTCTTTAACGACTCCGCCAAAAAATCGCGCCCGCCGCGTCCGCGCACAATCAATATGTGTGCGCCTTGCGGCAGCGTATCCCAAACCGGCAGCCGCAACACCGCCTCGCTGTCGTTGCCTTCTTGCGGCACAGACACATTTTTCGCGCCGCAGCGTTGCAAAGTCCGACCGCTTGCCTGCCCGACCGCCACCTGAACCTTTAGGTCGTCTGAAAAATCCACATACGGCGCAGCGGTTTCAACCGCCGTCGGACTGACCCAAAACACCGCATCCGCGCGGGAAAACTGTTCTTTCAAACCGCGCAATGCTGCTTCGTCCGGCTCGATTTCAACCGGACTCAACACCCGCGCGCGCCACCCTGCCTGCGAACAGGTGCGCACATCATCTCCCGCGCGCGCGGACGGACGGACAATCAGCATGACAGGCATTTCAGACGACCTCTTTATAGGATGGATAATGGGGCGATGACGTTTAAATCGGTTTGAAAAAGCATATCCAATGGATATAATTCTTTTTGTATTTTTACGGCTGAACCCTGCCAAGTCAATACTGAGTATGGTTTCAATAGGGTATTGGACGGTAGGTCGGGCAGAATTCGATTTTAGGAAAACATAATATGAACAAAATAGCGACAATACTTTTCGCTGCGTTACTGGTGCCGTCTGTCTCTTTTGGAAGCGGAGACGATGCCGCCAAGATCCGTTTGGTGAAGAAGATTTATCAAGAAGCAAGCCGCGATGATGAATCGGGCGTGAAGATTTTGAACCGATATGCCGATGATTCTTTGAAAAAAGCCATCCGTACCGCTTCTCGGTCGGCGGATTTGTGTATTGAGGCCGATCCGATATGGAACAGTCAGGATCCTGAAACCGAAGTCAAGGTCAGCGTGTCTGCCTTGCCTAACGGTAAAGTTCGTGCCGGCTTCAAACAATGGGGGCATTCGACCAAAGTAGATTATTCGGTCAGCTGCTCCGGAAATGTCTGCAAAGTGACGGATGTCGATCATCTTAAACGGACTTGGCTGCAATGCCGTTAGTTTTTTAGATTCATTAAAAGGTCGTCTGAAAATATTTTTCAGACGACCTTTGTTTATACAGGGGGCTGTCAACATTCAATAGTTTCCGTTGCGTTGGAAATCCTTGCAAGGCGTCCAACCTTGTTGCAGTTTCCGCCTTGAATCTTCCGCTTTATGAACAAATTCCACTTGGAAAATTAAATGTCGAGAGCCACCGGTTACCAAATGCCAAACCATTGTCCGCTTGATTCTTGACGGCGTTCGTTGTGCCCGCCGTTTTGCCTTTCGCGCTCTTCGCGGCGGAAGTCCCAAGGGGCTTGTGGATTTTTACCGCTCCACAAGCCTTTGCGTTTTTGTTTCGCCTGTTTTTGGGCGGCGGCGTAGTCGGTGTAGGCGGTTTTACTTTGTTGTTTTTTGGCGTAGCTGTCGTAATGCCATGCCGCTCCGTCGCGAAGTTGCATGAGGTTCAAATCGGTCGTCCCGACGGAAACTTGCGCGACTTCGCGTTGGTAGCGGTCTGTTTCAAATACGCGTACCTTCACCTTTTTGCCGTCGGCGGCATCAATCAAGTTGTCCCGCGAACGTGTGCCGTATGCCTGATTGATTTCAGGTGCGTCGATATACGCCATGCGGATTTTGTGTTTCGCGCCGGCTTCGTCGATGACGTGGAGTGTGTCGCCGTCGTGGATTTTGGAGATTTTGCCGCGATAGGTATGGGGAGTGGTGGAATTGCGTTTTTGAGTGTGCGGACGGCTTTGGTGTGCAGTATTTTCAGACGACCCTGATTTGACGGTTCCCGATAATAATGCGCCGAAGGCTTCCATACCGAGATGGCTGCTGCCTGTGAGCGCAGAAGCGAATTGCACGCCGGAGCGGATGATTTCGGTATCGCGCGAGCTGTAACCCAATGCGCCCAAGACGGACAAAACCACGGGAAGCCATTTTAAGATTGTTTTGGTTTTCATAAGGTTGACGGTGGTTTGTTTGAGGTCGTCTGAAACTTTTCAGACGACCTTTGACCTTTGGGGGATGGTTGTATTAACCGAACAGTCTGTTCACATCAGAGGCTTTTTTGCGGTAAGGCAGGCGGATATCGACGCGGAAGATGCCGTCGAGTTGGCGGCTTTGGATTTTGGCATCGTTGTCGTACATCAGCGTCAGGCGTTCTTTGAGGTTGTGCAATGCCATCGAGTTGCCTTTGTGCGGTTTGGCGTTTTCACTGCTTTCGGGCGGGGTGTACGGGTTTTCGATGCGGATGTAGATGGATGATTTGTTGAGCTTGGTAAACACGGTAATCATGCCGGGGCGGTGGGTCGATTCGACGCCGTGGAAGACCGCGTTTTCCAATAGGGGTTGGAGCAGGAGGTGCGGCGTTTCCGCGTCATCGGGCGCCTGGTGCTGCCACATCACCTGCACGCGCATATGGCCCATGCGGATTTGTTCGATGGCGATGTATTCCTGCGCCCATTCGATTTCCTGTCCTAAAGTGCTGCTTTGACTGCCGTCGCGCAGTTGGGCGCGGAAGAGGTTGGCGAGGTTTTCCAGCAGGGTTTCCGCATCATACGGGCGCAGGCGGATGAGGCTGATGGCGGCATTGAGGCTGTTGAACAGGAAATGCGGGCGGATGCGGGCGGTCAGCGCGCTGAGGCGGGCTTCGGAAATCGAAGGCGCAAGGCCGTTCCGGCGCGAAGCTTCGTAATACATCAGCCCGAGCAGGAAAAGGTTGAACAGGAAGAAATGTTGCGAGAGCGTTCTGCCGTGTGTTTTCAGAATGAAGAAATCGACGATTGCAAATATCGATAAATTCAAAAAGTAGGTAATAATGACGCCGTAGGGCGATGTTTTGATGGCAGGGGTGAAGATATTGACGAAATAGGCTTTAACCAAAATCCCCAGTAATACGGGAAATACCCATTGGGAATGATGGTAAATCTCTGCGGAATAGGAGAGCGAAGAATCGCTGATCAAGGGGAGAAAGAACAGACTGCCCAAGACAATAATCAAAAGGCGCACGACTGTTGCCGAATTGCGCAGGTCCGGGACGGCGAATGTATTGTTGATTTGACGTATAATAGACATAAAATTTCCAACCGTTTTCTTTTAATGCGTTTATACGAGCCTTATTGGCTCTGTTATTTTATCTGAAGGACGAAACCATGAGTAAGGACAAAACCTGGTCGGGCCGTTTTAACGAGCCTGTTTCCGAACTGGTGAAAAAATACACCGGTTCGATCGATTTCGATAAACGGCTTGCCGAGTGGGACATTCAGGGTTCGCTGGCTCACGCGCAAATGCTTGTTCAATCAGGTGTTTTGAGTGAAGAAGATTTGGCGGCGATTCGTCAGGGAATGGCGGAGATTATAGCAGAAATCAAGGACGGTACTATTTCTTGGTCGCTGGATTTGGAAGACGTCCACATGAACATCGAACGCCGCCTTACCGACAAAATCGGCGACGCAGGCAAACGCCTACACACCGGACGCAGCCGCAACGACCAAGTCGCCACCGACATCCGCCTGTGGCTGCGCGACCAGATTACCGTCATTCAAGACCTGATTCGAAGCCTTCAGACGGCCTTGGTCGATTTGGCAGAACAAAACGCCGAAACCGTCATGCCCGGTTTCACCCATCTGCAAGTCGCCCAGCCTGTCAGCTTCGGACACCACATGCTCGCCTACGTCGAAATGCTCGGACGCGATTTTGAGCGCATGGCCGACTGTCGCAAACGCGTCAACCGTATGCCGCTCGGTGCTGCCGCCCTTGCTGGTACGACTTATCCGATTCAGCGCGAAATCACCGCCGAATTGCTGGGTTTCGAACAAATCTGCCAAAACTCGCTCGATGCCGTATCCGACCGCGATTTTGCCGTCGAGTTCACCGCCGCCGCCTCGCTGATTATGGTTCACCTGAGCCGCCTGTCTGAAGAATTGATTTTGTGGATGAGTCCGCGTTTCGGCTTTATCGACATCGCCGACCGCTTCTGTACGGGTTCGTCCATCATGCCGCAAAAGAAAAATCCCGATGTGCCCGAACTCGTGCGCGGCAAATCCGGCCGTGTCATCGGGCACCTTATCGGCTTGATTACCCTGATGAAATCACAACCTTTGGCATACAACAAAGACAATCAGGAAGACAAAGAACCGCTGTTTGACACCGCCGATACGCTCATCGACACCCTGCGGATTTACGCCAACATGATGCGTGGCGTGATCGTCAAACCCGACAATATGCGCGCCGCCGTGATGCAGGGCTTCGCCACCGCCACCGATTTGGCGGATTACTTGGTGAAAAAAGGCATGCCTTTCCGCGACAGCCACGAAGTCGTTGCCCAAGCCGTGCGCCACGCCGACCAAGCGGGCGTCGATTTGAGCGAACTGCCGCTTGCAGTCTTGCAAGGTTTCAGCAAGCTGATTTCAGACGACGTGTACGGCGTACTGACACCCGAAGGTAGTCTGAACGCGCGCAACCACTTGGGCGGAACCGCGCCGGAGCAAGTCCGCTTCCAAGTGAAACGCTGGCGGGAATTGTTGGCTTAAAGAAAATGAAGTAAGGAGGTCGTCTGAAAACTGAACTGGCCCCCAAATCTTGGACACTCATAAAAGCCTAT
>CAKARM010000056.1:0-10289 GCA_916720585.1 uncultured Neisseria sp. | reverse complement strand
GCAGCGAAGAACCGAACTATACCCCTCCCCCTAAAAACCGTCAACTCCTAAACAATAAAAAATTCTACAAAAACCGACAACAATATGAAATTCAACAGCTTTTATTTCAGACACTATTTCAGAACTTTCAAAACACCTTCAATCCAAAATCCAAACAGCCCAAAACCATCCAATTCTCACAACTGCAAACAAAAACTCAACTCTCAACACCATAGACCAAAGGTCGTCTGAAATCTCTTTCAGACGACCTTTGATCATTATTTACCGCGCATCAATTCAAAAAACTCATCGTTGTTTTTAGAATCTTTGAGTTTACCAACCAAAAATTCGGTCGCTTCGATTTCGTCCATAGGATGCAGGAATTTGCGCAAGAGCCACATGCGCTGCAACTGGTCGTTCGGCACCAGCAGTTCTTCGCGGCGAGTACCGGATTTATTAATGCTGATAGCAGGGAACAGACGTTTTTCTGCCATGCGGCGGTCGAGGTGCAGCTCCATATTGCCCGTACCTTTAAACTCTTCGTAAATCACGTCGTCCATGCGGCTGCCGGTTTCTACCAGTGCGGTGGCGATGATGGTAAGTGAACCGCCTTCTTCGACGTTGCGTGCTGCACCGAAGAAGCGTTTGGGACGGTGCAGCGCATTGGCATCTACACCGCCGGTGAGGATTTTGCCGGAAGTGGGTACAACGGTGTTGTAGGCGCGGGCGAGACGGGTAATCGAGTCGAGCAGGATGACTACGTCTTTTTTGTGTTCTACCATGCGCTTGGCTTTTTCAATCACCATTTCGGCCACTTGGACATGGCGTTGCGCCGGTTCGTCGAAGGTCGAGGAAACAACTTCGCCGCGCACGGAGCGGCTCATTTCGGTAACTTCTTCAGGGCGTTCGTCAATCAACAAGACGATGAGTTCGACATCAGGATAGTTGGCGGTAATCGCGTGGGCGATGTTTTGCAGCATCACTGTCTTACCGGTTTTGGGCGGCGCAACCAAAAGGGCGCGCTGTCCGCGGCCGATGGGAGAAACCAAATCAATGGCGCGGCCGGTAAGGTTTTCTTCGGCTTTGATGTCGCGCTCGAGTTTGAATTGCTTGGTGGGGAAAAGCGGGGTGAGGTTTTCGAAGAGGATTTTGTGCTTGCAGACTTCGGGATGATCGCCGTTGATGCTGTCGAGACGGACGAGAGCGAAATAGCGTTCGTTGTCTTTGGGAACGCGCACGCTGCCTTCGATGGTGTCGCCCGTATGTAGGTTGAAGCGGCGGATTTGTGTGGGGGAGACGTAAATGTCGTCAGGACCCGCGAGGTAGGAAGTGTCTGCGCTGCGTAAAAAGCCGAAGCCGTCCGGTAGGATTTCGAGCGTGCCGGAGCAGGTAAAGCTTTCACCCTGCTTCATCTTTTGGCGGACGATGGCGAATACGAGGTCTTGTTTGCGGAAACGGTTGGCGTTTTCAATGCCGTGTTCTTCTGCCATTTCCAAGAGCTTGGAAATGTGTAGGGTTTGTAATTCTGAAACGTGCATGATTTTTGACAGTTGTATTGGAAAAGAATGGGATTCGGAAGACAGAGGTCGTCTGAAAAGAATGGTGTACGGAATGTACGGTGATTTTTGAGAAACCTGAATTGTAGGCAGTCGGAGGGCGGGTGTCAAATTTAGGCAGGGCAAGGTTTATAAGATTTGTTGCATGGCGAACAACACAAAACGAAAACAGGTCGTCTGAAAAATGAGTTTCAGACGAACCATTAAAGGAAATAACAATCTTCTACTATTCAGTGTTTATTCAGATAACCTTCGGGGAAGATACTGCGATATGTGGCGTATCGCCAAATCGTCATTATAAAATAGCAGCAACAGGTCTACCCCAGCATGACTAAAGCAGGAATCAGCCAGAACGTCATAGAATAAATGCTAAAATCTTTTCAGACGACCCCGTTTATAACCACACAACCCTTTCTTCTTTGGAAGTTTGATAAATGATCACACCCGCACCCAAAGACCCTCTCGGTTCCGTATGGATTATCATCGCCACACTCGGTTTTACCGTCATGAACCTCTGCATCAAAGCGGCAGCGGGAAAATTCGGCTTCAGCAGCGGCGAATTGGTTTTCTGGCGCATGAGCTTTGCAGCCGTCATGCTTGCCGCCATAGCGAAAATGCGGGGAGACACATTTGCCACGCGGTATTGGAAAATCCACCTCAACCGCAGCGTCATCGGCACAGCGGCGATGTTGTGCCTGTTTTATGCCGTTACCCACCTGCCGCTGGCAACAGGCGTAACCTTAAGCTACACCTCGTCGATTTTTTTGGCCGTGTTCTCATTTTTGATTTTAAAAGAACGGATTGCATTTTATACGCAGGCAATATTGGTATTCGGCTTCATCGGCGTCGTCCTACTGCTAAACCCTTCGTTCAAAGGCGGGCAAGAAATTGCCGCATTGGCAGGCTTGGCAGGCGGAGCGATGTCGGGCTGGGCGTATTTGCAGGTACGTGAATTGTCCCTGCTTGGCGAACCGGGCTGGCGGGTCGTGTTTTATCTGTCGGTAACCAGCGTCGTCATGTCGTCGATTTGGGCGACGCTGACCGGCTGGCATTCTTTATCTGCCGAGGCGCTGCCTTACTTGGCAGGTATCGGGCTTTCCGCGACCATCGCCCAACTCTGCATGACCCGCGCTTATAAAGTCGGCAACAAATTCACTGTCGCTTCACTGTCCTACCTGACTGTCGTTTTCTCCGCATTGTCAGGCGTAATGTTTTTAGGAGATAGCGTTACTTGGCAAGAAACCTTTGGTATGATTATTATTGTAGCAAGCGGCGTATTGAGCGGTATCCGGCCAGTTTCGATTAAAAAGTGGTTTACCAAAACAAGCTGACCATTAACCTCTAAAAAGGAGAGCATGATGATTTCCATCCGCGAACAGTCTTACGGTTTGAATGTGGCGCTGTACAACGAATTTACACTGGACGATTTCCGCCAACTTGAAGCCGCCTTATTGGAAAGCAAGCAAAAAATCCACCTGCCCGACATTCTTTTGGATTTGTCCATGTTGAAAGATTTCACAATCGATATGGCGATGGAGCAAATCAAATTCCTTAATCAACACGAAAACGACTTCGGCCGCGTCGCCGTCATTACAGACGACGTTTGGATCAAACTCGGCGCCCGCCTCTCCAGCCTGTTGACCAACCAGCATCCGAAATATTTTGACGATGCTACCAAGGCGCAAGAATGGCTGTTGGCAAGCAATTTCAAGCAATAGAAATGAAACACTAAATCAGATGAAACATCGCCCCTCCCTTTTCTCCTTTCTAATTCTCTTTCAGGAGGGGTCGTCTGAAACATGCAAAATACACACAAAAAAATCCTGTTTTAGTGTTATCAATGACGTTTTTTCATTTAAATATGCTAAAACTCGATAATTTGTGTAAAATACGTTCCGCATAAAGGTAAGTCCCATGCTGCTGATTCCCGCAATCGATTTAAAAGAAGGCCGCTGCGTGCGCCTGAAACAAGGTTTGATGGAGCAGGCGACGGTATTTTCCGATTCGCCCGCCGAAACTGCGCTGCATTGGTTCAAGCAAGGCGCGCGCCGTTTGCATTTAGTGGACTTAAACGGCGCATTTGCCGGCGTTCCGCAAAACTTTCCTGCCATCAAAGACATCCTCGCTGCCGTTGCCAAAGACATTCCTGTGCAACTGGGCGGCGGGATACGCGACTTACAAACCATTGAAAAATATTTGGATTTGGGATTGAACGACGTCATTATCGGTACGGCGGCAGTGAAAAATCCCGACTTCGTGCGCGAGGCGTGCAAATCGTTTCCCGGGCAGATTATCGTCGGACTGGATGCCAAAGACGGCATGGTGGCGATAGACGGCTGGGCGACTGTAACCGAACATCATGTGATTGATTTGGCAAAACGTTTTGAGGACGATGGCGTCAACAGCATCATCTATACCGATATCGGCCGCGACGGCATGATGAGCGGCGTGAACATCGACGCAACCGTCAAATTGGCGCAAGCCGTCGCCATTCCGGTTATCGCATCGGGCGGATTGACTAATTTGGATGACATCCGCGCTTTATGTGCCGTTGAGAAACACGGCGTGGCGGGTGCGATTACCGGCCGCGCGATTTACGAGGGCAGCATTGATTTTGCCCAAGCGCAGCAGTTGGCGGATTCGCTGGCGTAAGTTGTATTGACGAAACCCGCTGCGCTCGTTTTAGCGAAACTCACTGCGTTCGTTTTCAGACGACCTTATTCAAAAACAACCATCAAGGTCGTCTGAAATGACCAAACGCTTTCTTACTCACTTGTCCCGCCGTTTTAAAACAATATAGCGGGGCGAAGATACAAAATAATCGGTTGAACCCGTTTGCTTTCATTGTTGCCCTATCTGTATAGACTAGGCAAAAGACGGGTTCATCCATTTTTCTTCACAATAAAAGGCGGCTGACCGCCGAATATTGCTTTGGGATTTACCATCCCACATTTAATTGTTTTATTTACTTTTTAAGGGGTATTTCATGTTTGAAGCATTTATTTTGGGCTTTTGGATTATCTGGTCGTCCGGTCGCAACGTGCGCGCCGTCAGCGAAGGTTTGGGATTTACCATTATCGCCATCCTCGTCCGCCAGCTTTCCGCGTTCGATATGCCGATGATCGACACCTATTGGATGGTGTTTAACGGCGCGTTGTGGGCATTTGCCAGCGCAGTGTTTTATATCGTCGGACGCTTCAGCGGCAACTTTATGACTTCCTGCGTATTCGCCGCCATTGCAGGCGTCGGCTATTTCCAACTGCTCCAACACCTGCCCAAATGGGTTCACAACTGGCTGGCGTAACACCTGCCTTGCCGGTATCAATGATTTGAAAGGTCGTCTGAAACGGATTGTCCGTTTGGATGAAATCCGTTGTATGGGTTTTAGCGAAACTCGTTACATACGTTTTCAGACGACCTCATTCCTCGGTTTGGAAAGGCATTCGAAATGGCACTGGCAAAACGCATCATCCCCTGTCTCGACGTTAAAGACGGCCGCGTCGTCAAAGGCGTAAACTTTCTTGGTTTGCGCGATGCGGGCAATCCTGTCGATGTCGCCAAACGCTATAACGACGAAGGTGCGGACGAGCTGACCTTCCTCGACATCACCGCCTCCTCCGACAACCGCGACACCATTTTGCACGTCATCGAAGACGTTGCCTCACAAGTTTTCATTCCGCTGACCGTCGGCGGCGGTGTACGCACCGTAGCCGACATCCGCCGCCTGCTCAATGCCGGCGCAGACAAAGCCAGCATCAATACCGCAGCTGTCACCAATCCCGATTTAGTCAACGAAGCCGCCGGATTTTTCGGCTCGCAAGCCATCGTCGTCGCCGTCGATGCCAAAGCTGTCAATCCCGAAAACACCCGCTGGGAAATCTTCACCCACGGCGGGCGCACGCCGACAGGCTTGGACGCGGTCGAATGGGCGGTTGAAATGCAACGGCGCGGCGCAGGCGAAATCCTGCTCACGAGCATGGACAGGGACGGCACGAAACAAGGCTTCAACCTGCCGCTGACCCGTGCAGTCAGCGAAGCGGTCGATATTCCCGTCATCGCCTCCGGCGGCGTCGGCAATGTTCAGCATCTGATTGACGGCATCAAAGAAGGCAAAGCAGATGCCGTGCTTGCCGCCAGTATTTTCCACTTCGGCGAAGTCAGTATCCGCGATGCGAAGCTCGCCATGCGCGAAGCCGGAATCGAAGTGCGTCTGTAAGTTGAACTTGATTGACTCAAGGTCGTCTGAAAACGAGTGCAACGAGTTTCGCCAACGTAAAATAAGGATGCAGAATATGGATAACAGCCTGCTCGAAGCCGTCAAATTCGACGAAAAAGGCTTGGTCTGCGCTATCGCCCAAGACCGGCAGAGCCGCCGCGTATTGATGGTCGCATGGATGAACGCCGAGGCGCTGCAAAAAACAGTAGAAACCGGCTTTGCCCACTATTACAGCCGTTCGCGCCAAAAACAATGGATGAAGGGCGAAGAATCGGGACACACGCAAAAGGTTTACGAATTACGCCTCGACTGCGACGGCGACGCCATCGTGATGCTGATAGACCAAAACGGCGGCATTGCCTGCCATACGGGGCGCGAAAGCTGTTTCTACAAAGTTTGGAAAGACGGCGCATGGCAGACGGTTGATGCCGTGTTGAAAGACGAAAAAGCCATTTATGGGCATACGCATCCTTAAGAGGTCGTCAAAGGTCGTCTGAAAACGAGAGAATCGAGTTTCACTAAAAATCGGGTTGATGATTATTTGTTGCCAGAATACTCGCCCAAAACCCTGCAAGCCGATGCCTTATCCGAATAGTCCTTATCCTTCAAAGCCGAAAATCCCATGACCGACACCATCCTCACCCAAATCCAAAGCACCATCGACTCCCGCAAAGGCGGTGATCCCGAAGCTTCCTACGTTGCCCAGCTTCTGCACAAAGGCGAAGACAAAATCCTCAAAAAAGTCATCGAAGAAGCGGGCGAAGTGCTGATGGCTTCGAAAGACGGCGGCGGAGAACACCTCGTTTACGAAGTGGCCGACTTATGGTTTCACACTATGGTTCTCTTGGCGCACCACGGTTTGCGCGCCGAAGATGTCGTCAACGAGCTTGCGCGCCGTCAAGGTTTGTCAGGCTTGGCGGAAAAAGCCTCTCGCAAAGAGTCTTGAATTTATATTACAATCCGACCTTATTCGTTTTTCTGCTGTTTGTTTGACGAAACGCGCTGTACTCGTTTTAGCGAAACTCGATTCTCTCGTTTTCAGACGACCTCGGAGCCATTATGGACAACTGTATTTTCTGTAAAATCGCCGCCAAAGACATTCCGGCGCAAACCGTGTACGAAGACGACGAGATGTTGTGCTTCAAAGACATCCGCCCCGCCGCGCCGGTTCATCTGCTGCTGATTCCGAAAGTCCATTTCGACTCGCTGGCACACGCCGCGCCCGAACATCAAACCCTCTTGGGCAAAATGATGTTGAAAGTCCCTCAAATCGCCGAAGCGGCAGGTTTGACCGACGGCTTCAAAACCCTTATCAACACAGGCAAAGGCGGCGGACAGGAAGTGTTCCACCTGCATATCCACATCATGGGTACGCCTGCATAAACCAACATTCCCACCATCCATTTTCAACTATATCAAGGATTTATTATGGGTAGCTTCTCTCTGTGGCACTGGATTATCGTATTAATCATCGTCGTTTTGGTTTTCGGTACCAAAAAACTGCGTAACGTCGGCAAAGACCTCGGCGGTGCGGTGCATGACTTCAAACAAGGTCTGAACGAGGGCACCGACGGCAAAGACGCCAAAAAAGACGAAGTCATCGAACACAAAAAAGACGAAGACAAAGCATAATCTATGTTTGATTTCGGTTTGGGCGAGCTGCTGTTAGTCGGCATCGTCGCCCTGATTGTACTTGGTCCCGAGCGTCTGCCCGAAGCCGCCCGTACTGCCGGACGGCTCATCGGCAAGCTGCAACGCCTCGTCAGCAGCGTCAAGCAGGAATTCAACACCCAAGTCGAATTGGAAGAGCTGCGCAAAGCCAAACAGGAATTTGAAGCAGCCGCCGCACAAGTGCGCGACAGCCTCAAAGAAACCGGTACGGATATGCAGGACAACCTGCACGACATTTCCGACGGACTCAAACCTTGGGAACGCCTGCCGGCGCAACGCACGCCTGCCGATTTCGGTTTGGATGAACACGGCAACCCGCTTCCTTCGTTAAGCACGGAAGTTTCAGACGACCCGGCTGTTTCCACGTCGTCTGAAAACGCTCTGCCGCAAGCAGACACTACGACGGATGCTGTCGAAACCGACACGCCTGCAGAATCCGAGCAAGACCGCGCATGGCGCGAATACCTGACCGGCAGCGCCGCTCCGGTTTCCAATGTCGTAGAAGTCAGCTATATCGACACTTCCGCAGACGCGCCCGTGCTGCATATCACTTCCATCAAAAAACAAGCGATGAACCGCAAGCGCGACCTGCGCCCGAAATTTCATGCCAAACCCAAACTTCGCGTCCGTAAAAAGTGAGTAAACCGGTGTCCGAACCTCAAAACGAACAACCCGTCCAACCTCTTATCGAACACCTTATCGAGCTGCGCCGCCGCCTGATGTGGATCGTCATCGGCATCGTCGTCTGCTTTTTCAGCATGATGCCGTTTGCCCAGCAGCTTTATACCTTCGTTGCCGACCCCCTGATGGCGAACTTGCCCAAAGACACCAGCATGATTGCCACCGACGTCATCGCGCCGTTTTTTGTACCGGTGAAAGTGACGCTGATGGCGGCATTCCTCGTTTCCCTACCGCACACGCTCTACCAAATCTGGGCATTCGTCGCGCCCGCCCTCTACCAAAACGAAAAACGACTGATTACCCCGCTCGTCCTCTCCAGCGTCAGCCTGTTTTTTGTCGGCATGGCGTTTGCCTATTATCTCGTTTTCCCCGTTATCTTTAAATTCCTCGCGGGCATTACCCCCGTCGGCGTCAACATGGCGACCGACATCGACAAATACCTGTCCTTTATTTTGGGCATGTTCGTCGCATTCGGCACGACTTTCGAAGTCCCCGTCGTCGTCGTCCTGCTCGCCAAAATCGGCGTTGTGACCACCGAACAACTCAAAAATGCACGACCCTACGTCATTGTCGGCGCATTCGTCGTTGCCGCCATCATTACCCCGCCGGACGTGATTTCCCAAACCTTGCTTGCCGTCCCGCTTATCTTGCTTTACGAAGCAGGTATCTGGTGCAGCCGCTTTATCAAACCCAAATCGGAAGAAACCGACGAACACCCGCCCCTTCCGCCCGCAGAAACTTAAATCAGCCTGCGGATATAGCTTGCAAAGGAAAAAAGGTCGTCTGAAACAGAACATCCCGTTTCAGACGACCTTTTTCATACGCCAGCGTTTGCGTTTTACCGACCTTATACCGAAATCTCCACCAATTTCCTACATTGCCCCTTTCAGACGACCCCTCTATAATCCCCGTTTCCATCCTAAAAACAGGAAACACCTCATGAACATCACAGAAATCGTCCGCCAACGATACAGCACCAAGTCTTTCGACCCGTCCAAAAAAATCGCTGCCGAAGACTTCGCCCATATCGAAGCCGCCCTGCGTAACAGCCCCTCCAGCGTCAATATGCGGCCGTGGCACTTCATCATCGCCGATGACGAAGCAGGCAAAGCGCGCATTGCCAAATCCACCGAAAAACTCCCTTACAACACCCCGAAAATCACTCATGCGTCCCATGTCGTCGTTTTCGCCGCCCGCGTTTGCGCCGACGATGATTATGTCGCCGCCGTATTGGCGCAAGAGGACAAAGACGGACGTTTCGCCACGGAAGAAGCCAAGCAGGCAGGCGATTCCACCCGCCGCCTGTTCTTGGGCATCCACCGCAACCAATTCCAAGATGAAGAGCAATGGCTTGCCAAACAAGTCTATATCAACATGGGCTTCACCCTGCTCGCCGCTGCCGCAGCAGGCATCGACGCCGTGCCGATGGAAGGCGTCGATTTGCAGGTTTTGAATGAGGAATTCGGTTTGACTGAAAAAGGCTACAAAGCCGTCACCGTCGTCTCCTTCGGCTACCGTGCCGCAGACGATTTCAACGCCGCGCTGCCTAAATCGCGTTTTGAAAACGAAGTCATCTTCACCAAAATCTAAACCCGATAGAAACACAAATAAGGTCGTCTGAAACCCGACAATGCAGGATTTCAGACGACCTTATTTGTATCAGCCAATCGCGGCAACAATAAGATTAAATCGCCGCTTCCGCGCGTTCGCCCGTCCGTATCCGAATCACTTCTTCAACCGGCAACACAAAAATCTTGCCGTCGCCAATTTTGCCCGACCGCGCAGTCTCCACAATGATATCGATGGCGCGTTCCACATCTTCATCTGCCAACACCAGCTCGACTTTGACTTTTGGCAGAAAATCAACCGCATACTCCGCGCCGCGGTAAATTTCGGTATGCCCTTTCTGACGGCCGAAACCTTTAACCTCGCTAACCGTCATGCCGCTTATCCCGATTTCTGTCAGAGCTTCACGGACATCGTCCAATTTAAACGGCTTAATCACAGCTTCGATTTTTTTCATGATATTTTTCCTTAAATTTCAGGATGGCATAGCGTTCGACCCTCAACCAATCCGGTTTGGATAAAACGTTGAATCAGCCCAAATGCAGCCTTGCTTCCATTTTTTACACAATATAGTGGATTAACTTTAAACCAGTACGGCGTTGCCTCGCCTTAGCTCAAAG
>CAKARM010000055.1:0-10376 GCA_916720585.1 uncultured Neisseria sp. | reverse complement strand
TTGCGCCATTTTGGCGATGGTTTGCAACAGCAGCGTGGATTTGCCGATGCCGGGGTCGCCGCCGAGCAGGATGACCGCGCCATCGACCAAACCGCCGCCCAATACGCGGTCGAGTTCGCCCATGCCGGTCGGATTACGCGGCACTTCGGTGGCGGTCACGGCGGAGAGGGATTGGACGGTCGAGGTATCCGCCGCCCAAGATTGGAAGCGGGCGTTTTTCGGTTCGGGCGCAGCAAGGCTTTCCTGAAGCGTGTTCCACTCGCCGCAATGCGGGCATTTGCCTTGCCATTTCGGGGAAGTGCCGCCGCATTCGGTGCATTGGTAGATGGTTTTGGGGGCTTTTGCCATGATGTTTTCCCTATGGGTTTTTTGAAGTGTGAAAAGGTCGTCTGAAAACAATCATATCGTTTTCAGACGACCTTTTTTCAAGGATTCGGACTGAGCTTATTTGCTTTCGTCTTTACCGTCTTTCTTGTCTTTTTTCGGAGCCGGTTTTTTCGCCGCCAAACCTAAAGACTTCTGCCATTCGGCTGGATTTTTCACCAAATCCAAGGCTTTGCGGAGCTGGTCGTCTTTGGCTGGATTAGGAATACGACGGCTGGAGAGGTCTTCGTCTTTCTCTTTGTCCTTGCCTTTTTTGGACTTGGCGTTTTCGTCGGCTTTCGCGGCTTCGTTTGAATCAGGCGTGCTGATTTCGTTGCTGCTGTTGACGTCTTCGCCGCCGAGCGGGTTGCCGATGTGTCCGGCGAGGTCGGCTTCGCGGCTTTCAAAGGCGCGGTCTTTGTCTTTGACTTCGACGTCGGGAACGATGCCTTGCGCTTGAATCGAGCGGTCGTTCGGCGTGTAGTACAGTGCGGTGGTCAGTTTGACTGCGCTGCCGTTGGACAGCGGAATCAGGGTTTGAACCGAGCCTTTACCGAAACTTTGCGTACCGACAACGACGGCGCGTTTGTGGTCTTGCAGCGCGCCTGCGACGATTTCAGAAGCGGAAGCAGAGCCTGAGTTAATCAAGACGGTCATCGGAATGGTTTTCAACTCGGCGGGCAGATCTGCCAGCGGGTCTCTGCCGCTCGTGCGGATGTAGTCTTCGGGACGGGCTTTCAATACCATGCCCTCTTTGCCGTCGCGTCCTTTGGTGCTGACGACTTTTGCGTCTGCGGGCAGGAAGGCGGCAGAGACACCGACCGCGCCGTCAAGCAGACCGCCCGGGTCGTCGCGCAGGTCAAGGATGATGCCTTTGAGCGGCGCGCCTTTGTTTGCCTTAATCAGGGCTTTGGCGGCTTCGTTGATGCCCGCTACGGTGCGCTCTTGGAATTGGGACACGCGGATGTAGCCGTAGTTCGGCTCGAGCAGGTGGTGGCGGACGCTTTTGACTTTAATGATGGCGCGGGTCAGGTTGACGACGATGGGCTTGTCCACGTTTTTGCGCGAAAGGGTCAGGGTGATTTTGGTGCCCGGTTTGCCGCGCATTTTTTTCACGGCTTCGCTGGTGGTCAGGCCGCGTGTGGAGACGTTGTCGATTTTGGCGATGAAGTCGCCGCTTTTCACGCCTGCACGCTCGGCGGGCGTATCTTCAATCGGGGCGATGACTTTGATAAAGCCGTCTTCCTGACCGATTTCCATACCCAAGCCGCCGAATTCGCCGCTGGTGGATTCCTTCATGTCGGCATAGCCTTTTTTATCCATATACTCGGAATGCGGGTCGAGGTCGGATACCATGCCTTTCATCGCGCCTTCAAAGAGGTCGGCGTCGGATTTGTCTTGGTAATAATTGGCTTTGATTTGCCCGTAGACTTCCGCCATGTTGCGGATGGATTGTACGGGTAGGGTTTCGTTGTCTTTTTTGTCTTTTTCGGCGGCAAAGCTTTGAACGCTCAAGCTGAGGGCGACACCGCTGAATGCGCCGAGTGTGTAGAGTGCGACTTTTTTCAAAGTGGATGTTGACATTATGAATGGCTTTCTTTTTGTCTTATTTCATTTCAGACCGTAATGACTGTGAAACGGGGTGGGAAATATTGCTTCAGACGACCTGAATATACATTCGCAAGACTGTATGCGATTTACGCTTGTTAAACAACAGGGTTAGCGTAAAAAATATCTGCGCGGGTGTAAAAGCTTTTGAATATAGGGCCGTCGGGTCGGGTTGTTAAATTTCAGACGACCCCGTGATACGGCAAAAGGTCGTCTGAAAATGTCAAACCGGTTTGCAGGTCAGCTTATCCAGGAGAGCGGGTTCATTGCCTGCCCGTTGTAGCGGACTTCCAAATACAGGCCTTCCATGCCCGAAGGCAGGGTTCCGCTGATGCCCAGGCGGTTGCCAGCGGCTACGGCGTAGCCTTTGGCGACTTCGATTTCGCTCAAACCTGAATAGATGCTGATATAGCCGTCGCCGTGATCGATGACGATGACTTTGCCGAAACCTTCCAGTTCATCGGCGTAGGTAACCGTACCGCCGGCGATGCTGCTGACGATTGCCGGAGTCGTTTGGTAGAACACGCCTTTCCAAACTTCACCGTCGCCGCGGTCTTGTCCGAAGAGTCCGGCAAGCGTGCCGCTGACCGGTTTTTTCAGACGACCCTGCATACGGCTGAAGCTGTTGGCATTGCTGATTCTGACGTAGGAAGGCGCGCGGATGTTCATGTCTTCTGCGGTCAGGTTGGACATGGCGGCGCGTTCGTCGGCGGCTTTTTGCGCGGCGGCGCGGTCTTTGCGCGCTTTTTCAGCGGCGGCAAGACGGGCTTCGGCGGCTTTTTTACGCGCTTCGGCTTCCTGGCGGCGTTGCTCGGCTTTACGCTTTTCCAAGTCTTTCAGCAAGTTGTTCAGGCGTTGTTCGTTTTCTTTGTGGTTGATTTTTTTCTGCGCCTCTTTTGCCATCTGCGCGTTTTGGCGGCGGCTTTCCGCCTGTTCGGCAGTGTTGGTTACACCTTGGCGGCGCAGCGAGGACTGGATGTTGACCTGAAGTTTTTTCAGGTATGCCAGCTCGTTGTTGATTTTCTGCTCTTGCGCTGCCAGCTCTTTTTGCTGCTTCTCAAGGTCTTTGATGACTTGATCGTTGGCGGTGTTGATATAGCGGGTGTAACGCAGGAAGCGGGTTTTCTGACCCGGCTCGGCATTTTTCAGAAACAGGGCAACGGCGTTGGGTTGGCTGTTTTTATAGTTGCCTGAAACGAAACGGGAAATTTGCGCGCGCGTGTTGGAAACCTGAGTTTTCAGGTGGTTCAAATCAGCATTGAGTTTTTGAAACTTGTCCCATGCGTCGCGCTGTTGGCGGTTGATGGCGGATAAGTTGATACGGCTTTGCTGCAACTGCTTCAACGTGGTGTTGACGTGGATGATGAAACCTTCGTTGCGGCTGCGCAGCGATTTTTTGCTTTCCAAATCATTGGCGGCGGCGGTTACTGCGGCTTTGAATTCGTCTGAATCGGCAGCAGCGGTTTTCTTATCGGCTTTGTCCGCTTTTTTCTCGACGGATTTTTTATCTTGTTTTGCCGCTGCTTCTTCTTTTTTAGGCAGCTCGGCGGCTTCTTTTTTTGCCTTTACATTATTTTTGGCTGCGGGTTTGTCTGCCGCTTTGTCTTTGCCTTTTACCGGCTCGGTTTTTGCGGGAACGGCTTTGCCTGCCTTCTCTTCCGCTTTGGCTTCACCTTTTTTGTTTTTGTCGGCTTTATCTTGTTTTTTGGTTTCTTTGTCGTTTCTGCGTTCTTTAGTACGCTCGTTTTTCGCCGCTTCGGCAGTTTCCTTTTTGCTTTTGGCTACGGGCTTGTCATCTGCCTTGTCCTTAGCGTTTTTCGCGGCAGGTTTCGCTTTGTCTTTGGCAGCTTCTTTTTTAGCAGGTTCGGCGTCTTTTTTGTCTTTGACGCTTTTTTTGACAGGCGCAGCCTTTTCCTTAGGCGCGTCTTTGGCGGCGAAAGAAGGAGAAGCGAAACCGATGAGCAGGGCGAGTAAAAGAGGTTTGTAACGCATGATTGGATTCTGGATCGTTAAAATAAAGGCAATAGGCGGAATTATATAGTCAGCGGGGTCGTCTGAAAATATTGTTCAGCCAATTAAAACGGCGGTCATGCTGTGTTGTTTGTCATATTGGATTCAGTATGGACAAGCTGCACGGCAAGGTTTGGCATCATAATATTTAATATGATGCTCCGTTTATTTTTGTTGTAAAACCGACGGCACGAATCGGGCGATGGTATCGCGCAGGACGATGAGTTTGCCGTGGAAGAAGTGGGATGAGCCGGCGATGGTGATGACGGGCAAACCTTGCGGTTCCGCCCATGTCCAAGCCTTGCTGATTTCAACGACTTCGTCTTCTGCGCCATGAATCATCAGGGTTTTGGTAATGTCCGGGACGGCTGAAGGCTCGGGACGGTCGGTGTAGTGGTGTACTGCCGCGCCGATAAGCAGCAACAAATCCGGTTCGCGCTCTTGGGCGGCGAAGGTGGCGACATAGCCGCCGAAGGAGAAACCTGCCAATGCGAATAGTTCGGCTTCGGGGTGTTGCGCGCGGGCATAGTCGATGACGGCGATACAGTCTTGCGTTTCGCCGCGTCCGTAATCGTGTGTGCCTTCGCTGTTGCCTACGCCGCGCAGGTTCGGCAGGTAGCAGTGGAAGCCGAGTTGCGATAAGGCTTTGGCGGCGGTTTGGATGACTTTGTTGGTGTTTGTGCCGCCTTGCAGCGGGTTGGGATGATTGATGACTGCCACGCCGCGTGCAGGTGTTTGCGCAGCGGGCAGGAAGATGGTTTCAAGCAGTCCGACAGGGCCGGATATTTGGATGATTTCGGGTTTCAACATGGGTTTTCCTTTATTTTTGTGTGTGCTGTGAGGATGGTTTATTGCTTTATCAGGTGTTGCCGTCGCCCAATCTGTATTTGGGTTTTCAGACGACCTGTTCATCTCACAGATAAAAATGTTTGCCGTTGTTCGGGTTGCTTGCTTTCAAATCGTTCAACATCCGTTTGAAATCCAAGCCGTATTGTTCGCTTAATTTTTCCGCGCGTTTTTTCAGCTTGTCCAGGTTTTGCTCTTTCGGGCTGCTTTGGAACGCCATCACCGCCATATTGCCGTGGCTTTCGGCGGGCAGTTCCAACACGCGGCCTTCGAAGACGTTGAGTAGGCGTTCGATGAAGCGGTGGTAGCGTTTGTCGCCGCTCCACCAGTTGGTCACGAACACGCCGTCAGGTGAGAGTGCGTGGCGGCAGTCTTGGAAGAAGGGTTCTTCCACCAGCGCGTCGATGATTTGTTCGCCGTCGAAGCCGTCCACTAAAATCACGTCGGTATTGTGGCGGAACACTTTGATGTATTCCGCGCCGTCCGCTTCGACGATTTCAAAGTTTTCCCCTTCAAACGGCAGCTCGAACAGGCTGCGGGCGACGGCGATGACCTGCGGGTTGATGTCCACGGCGGTTTGCTTGGTGTCGGGCAGGTAGCTGTCTATCCAGCGCGCGAACGAGCCGCCGCCCAAGCCGATTTGGGTGATGTGTTTCGGCGTTTCTTCCGCAAACAGAAGCCAGCCCATCATCGCGCGGCTGTACGATAAAACCAGTTCGGCGGGATGGTCGAGGTTCATCGAGCTTTGGATGGTGTCGCTGCCCAGATGCAGCGAGCGGATGTTGCCTTCTTCGGAAATGCCGACTTCGGGCAGGTCGGACTTGGCGGGGCGCAGGCGGCGGTAGGGGTGTCGTGGCATGGTGTAGGACGGATGTAGGGGAAAGGGGAGTATTTTATCAGAGTGTCGTCTGAAATGCTTTTTGTGCGGTTGTTTTTCAGACGACCTTTCGGCTATATGCCTGAGCGGCTTGGTTTATATATGGGGTAATCATTACGTCTGAAATAAATTTCTTTTTAAATCAGATATTTTTTATAAAAATTTACTTTGTGGGCGACAGGCTCTTGCCAAGCGGGGCAGTTAACGGCATAATTCGGCTTCTTTGCCGGTATAGCTCAGTTGGTAGAGCACCTGACTTGTAATCAGGGGGTCCCGAGTTCGACTCTTGGTGCCGGCACCAATCAAACAGCCCGATTGTCAAAACAGTCGGGCTGTTTTGCGTTTGCCGTTCGGGTGGCAGGGCGGCGGGCATTTCACTATAATAGCCCGTTTTAATCTAAAAGGTCGTCTGAAAAAGGCGGAACACATTCTAATGATTACTGTGAACACACTGCAAAAGATGAAGGCAGAAGGCGAAAAAATCGCCATGCTGACCGCCTATGAATCCAGCTTTGCCGCGTTGATGGATAACGCCGGCGTCGATGTTTTGCTGGTGGGCGATTCCTTGGGCATGACCGTGCAGGGGCGCAAATCCACGCTACCCGTCAGCCTGCGCGATATGTGTTACCACACCGAAAACGTCGCACGCGGTACGGAAAACGCGATGATTGTCAGCGACTTGCCTTTTGGTGCGTATCAGCAGAGTAAAGAACAGGCGTTTGCCGCCGCTGCTGAACTGATGGCGGCAGGCGCGCATATGGTCAAACTCGAAGGCGGCGTTTGGATGGCGGAAACCACCGAATTCCTGCAAATGCGCGGCATTCCCGTCTGCGCCCATATCGGCTTGACTCCGCAGTCCGTGTTTGCCTTTGGCGGATACAAAGTGCAGGGGCGGGGCGATAAGGCGGAAGCCTTGTTGGCAGATGCGAAAGCACACGACCAAGCAGGTGCCGCCATCGTATTGATGGAATGCGTACCGGCGGAATTGGCGAAAAAAGTAACCGAAACCGTCTCTTGCCCGACCATCGGCATCGGCGCGGGCGTGGATTGCGACGGACAAGTTTTGGTCATGCACGATATGCTCGGCATTTTTCCGGGTAAAACCGCCAAATTCGTCAAAAACTTCATGCAGGGTAAAGACAGCATTCAGGCCGCCGTTGAAGCTTATGTCCATGAAGTCAAAGCCAAAACCTTTCCCGCTGCGGAACATTCGTTTGCTTGATACCCTCAACTGAAAAAGGTCGTCTGAAAAGGTTTTCATCGTGAAAACCGAATTTCAGACGACCTTTGTTTGTCTGTGTTCCCAGCGTATAATCGGCGCGTGATTTTCGGGCTGACAAAATATGGCGGCTGTGCGCCGCAATCCCGAAAAAGATAAAGGACATTTTCCACCATGCAAATCATTCATACCATTAAAGAATTACGCGAATGGAGCAAAAACGCAGGCAGCGTTGCCTTTGTACCGACTATGGGCAATCTGCACGAAGGCCATCTCGCCCTCGTTCGCGAAGCCAAAAAACGCGCCGACAACGTCGTGGTCAGCATATTCGTCAACCGCCTGCAATTCGGACAGGGCGAGGATTTCGACAAATACCCGCGCACCTTGCAGCAAGACGCCGACAAACTCGCCAACGAAGGCGTAGCCGTCGTGTTCGCGCCTGACGAAAAAGAGCTGTATCCCAATGTCGAGCAACGTTTCAACGTCGAGCCGCCCAACCTTCAAAACGAATTGTGCGGCAAATTCCGCCCCGGGCATTTCCGCGGTGTCGCTACTGTCGTCAGCAAACTGTTCAACATCGTCCAACCCGATACCGCCTGCTTCGGCAAAAAAGACTATCAGCAGTTGGCGATTATCAAAGGCTTTGTCGAAGACCTGAATTTCAATATCGACATCGTTCCCGTCGATACCGGTCGCGCTCCCGACGGACTTGCACTTTCCAGCCGCAACCAATACCTCAGTGAAGCCGAGCGCGCCGAAGCCCCGCGTCTGTACCGCGAATTGCAGCGCGTCGCCGCCGAACTCAAAAACGGCAATCTCGATTATGTCGGACTGGAAACAGAAACCGTCCGCCGCCTGACCGAAGCCGGCTGGGTGGTTGATTACGTCGAAATCCGCCATGCCGAGAGCCTCGCCGTCGCACGCACCGGCGACAAAGCCCTCGTCGTCCTCGCCGCCGCCCGCCTGGGAATGACGCGTCTGATTGACAACTTGGAAGTCAGCTTGGCTTGATTGTTGGAATGGAAAAAGGTCGTCTGAAAACCGGTTTGGGTTTCAGACGACCTTTTTGTTTGGGAGCGTTTTACATCTGCACCAAGCCGTTGACTGTGATGCTGATTTCTTCTGAGCCGGGAGAAGGGGCTTGGATAGCGTTGTTTTCGTCGCTTGCCGAACGCTTGAACATGGCAGCTTCGGCATTCATCATTTTGGCGCGGGCGAAACCGTTGTCTATGGAACGGTTGCCGATGTGGCCTAAATTGAGTTTGACGATTTTGTAGTTGGAAAAACCGAGCGTTTTTGCCAAGTCTTGTGCGCGGTCTTTGAAGCGCAGGATGGCGGCTTTGCTGACTTGATCAACGGCTGCTTCGCGTTTTTCTTTGGATATACTGAAGCCGATGCGGTTGAGCGTGGCAGTTTGCAACGTTTCGTCAATCAGGCGGTTGATGGCGTCAAAGTCTTTGCTTTCGACTTTGAACACGGCCTCTTCTTCCCAGCCTGTTTGGATGCGTTTGCCGTTGTTGTTGTATTCATAGCGCGGGCTGGCGCTGCGGTTGAGGATTTCGGTTTGGAGTTTGTTGTTTTGTACGGCTTTGTTGAAGTCGTTGAATTTTTTCTGAAACGCTTTGTTCACCGTAGCGCGGTCTTTGCCTTCGGAAGCAATGCTGAAGTAGGCGGTCATGGTGTCGCGGGTTATTTCGAGATTGGCAGATTCTGCAAATTCGATCATGTTGTAATGAAGGGTGTCGGTTTCGGCTGCGGCGGGCAGGGCGGTTGCGAGCACGAGGGCGGCAAGGATGGGGCGTAACATGGATTTTCCTTTGGGTATCGGATGTGGAAACGGATGATGTTGGGTAATTTGTGTCGGGTCGTCTGAAAGCGCAGCTTCAATGAAGTTGAAAAAAGTCCTGACTTTGCTGCAACAGGTTTCAGACGACCTTTGACTGTATTAGCCGAAAAAGCCCATTTTGACTTGGATGAGTTTTTCAAGTTCGGGCAGGACGCGGCGGCGGGAGACGAAGAAGATGATATGGTCGCCGTCTTGGACAATGGTGTCGGTGTGGTGCCCCATGATGACTTCGCCCGTTTCGGCACGGACGATGGCGGCGATGTAGCAGTCGCCCGGCCATTTGATGCCGCTGATGCGCCTGCCGACGATGGCGGAGGTGTTTTTGTCGCCGTGGACGACAACTTCGATGGCTTCGGCGGTGCCGCGTCTGAGGGGGTGGACGGCAACGATGTCGCCTCGGCGGATATGGGCGAGGATGGAGCCGATGGTGATGAGGTGCGGCGACACGACGATGTCGATTTTGTTGCCTTCGAGCAAATCGACGTAGCTGGAGCGGTTGACAATGGTGACGACGCGTTTTGCGCCGAGGTTTTTCGCCAACAGGCTGGACATAATGTTGTTTTCGTCGTCGTTGGTCAGGGCGCAGAATACGTCGATTTCGTCGATGTATTCTTCGTCCAGCAGCGTTTCGTCGGTGGCGCTGCCTTGCAGGACGAGGGTGTTGTCGAGGTTTTCGGCGAGCCACTCGGCGCGGCGGGGGTTGTGTTCGACGATTTTGATATCGTATTTGGATTCGAGCTGCTTGGCAAGGCGGTAGCCGATGTTGCCGCCGCCGGCAATCATGATGCGGCGGGTGCGCGCTTCTTTGGGGCGCAGTTCGCGCATGATGATGTTGACGCTGCTGATGTCGGCGGCAAAAAGTACCTCGTCGCCTTCAATGATGACGGTTTGCGGCGTGGGGACGATGAGGCGGTTGTTGCGGTAGATGGCGCAGATTTGGCAGTCCGCGCCTTCGGGGAGGTGTTGGTTGATGTCGGCGATTTCGCGGTTGACGAGCAGCCCGCCTTTACGCGCCTGTACGATGACCATGCGGACTTTGTCGCCGGCAAATCTTAATACCTGCAATGCGCTGGTGTAGCTGAGCAGCCCGACGAGCTGTTCGGTAACGAGCTGTTCGGGGCTGATGGTTTCGGTGATGTCGAAGACGGTAAGGCTGCCGTTTTCCGTATCGTCGTTTTCGGGGTAGGGGTATTCCAGATATTCGCTGGAACGCACGCGGGCGATGCGGCTGGGAATATTAAAGAGGTCGGCGGCGATTTTGCAGGCGACGATGTTGGTTTCGTCGCTGCGGGTCAGGGCGAGCAGGAGGTCGGAGTCAGCCGCGCCCGCCTGTTCGAGGATAAACGGGGATGCGCCGTTGCCGAGTATGGTTTGGACGTCGAGGCGGCTGCCGATGTGTTGCAGGGCTTTTTCGTCGATGTCGATAACGGTAACGTCGTTGCTGGAAACGGAGGCGAGGTTTTGCGCGACGGTCGAGCCGACCTGTCCGCTGCCGAGGATGAGGATTTTCACGGTTTGGGCGGGTGGTTGGGTAAGGATGATGGGATTGTATAGTATAGTGGATTAAATTTAAATCAGGACAAGGCGACGAAGCCGCAGACAGTACA
>CAKARM010000054.1:0-10425 GCA_916720585.1 uncultured Neisseria sp. | reverse complement strand
CTGTACTGTCTGCGGCTTCGTCGCCTTGTCCTGATTTAAATTTAATCCGCTATATCTTTTCAACCCAATCCACCATACTTGAAGTCATCAAAGTCCAGATATGATATAGTCCCTCCACTTTCACTCGTATTTTGAAACGGAGTAAAACCATGACTCAATCCATCCATATCCACAGTATGACTGGCTTTGCCAATGCCGCAGGCGAATGCGGCGGCAAGCGCGTGAACTTGGAAATCCGCGCGGTGAACCACCGTTATCTGGATGTCCAATTCCGTATGCCTGAAGAATTGCGCTATCTGGAAGGCGCGTTGCGCGAAAAAATTGCGGCTTCAGCCACACGCGGCAAATTGGAATGCCGTATTCAGTTGCAGGACGCGGCGGTCGGCGGGCAGAGTTTGGAAACCAATGAAGAATTGGTGAAGCAGTTGTCCGATTTGAACAAAACTTGGCGCAAGGAACACGGTTTCGGTAAGCTGACGGTCGCAGAAGTGTTGCGCTTTCCGGGCGTATTGGCAGGTCAAAGCGAAGACCCTGAGGCTTTGGCGAAAACCGTGCAAGAGTTGCTGGACGAGGCGTTGAAAGAATTTGCCGCCGCCCGCAAACGCGAAGGCAAAAAACTCGGCGAACATCTGTTGCAACGTTTGGCCAGCATGGAAGAAATCGTGGATGCCTTGAGCGAGCTGTTCCCCAGTCTGCTTCAAGCGCATATGGACAAGGTGAACGCGCGTTTGGCGGAAGCGGTCGGCAATATCGACAACGACCGTTTGCAGCAGGAATTTGCGCTGTTTATCCAAAAATCCGATGTTGACGAAGAATTCAGCCGCCTGCGTACGCACATCGCCGAAGTCCGCCGCATCGTTACGGAAAACAAAGGCAGCGCGGGCAAACGCTTGGACTTCCTGATGCAGGAATTGAACCGCGAAGCGAACACGCTGGGCAGCAAAGCAATCGCAGCGGAATGCACGCAGGCTTCGGTCGAACTGAAAGTCTTAATCGAGCAAATGCGCGAGCAGGTTCAAAATATTGAATAAGCCTTCAAAAATAAAATATAGTGGATTAACTTTAAACCATTACGGCGTTGCCTCGCCTTAGCTCAAAGAGAACGATTCTCTAAGGTGCTGAAGCACCAAGTGAATCGGTTCCGTACTATCTGTACTGTCTGCGGCTTCGTCGCCTTGTCCTGATTTAAAGTTAATCCACTATAAAGGTCGTCTGAAAAGCCATTTCCCGCTTTTCAGACGACCTTTTTCTTAATGGATGCTTAGTTTTGTCCGGGTTTGATGACTTTGGCGCCCTGCTCTGTACCCAAAATCAACACATCCGCGGCGTTGCGGGCAAAGATGCCGTTTTCGAGAACGCCGGTGATGCGGTTGATTTCGTCTTCCATAGTCAGCGGACGGTCGATATGCAAGTCATAGACATCGATAATTTGGTTGCCGTGGAAGGTGGTGTAGTTCAGGCGTAACTCAGGCTGTCCGCCCATTGCCAAAAGTTTGCGCGACACCAGCGAACGTGCGCCGGGCAACACTTCTACGGGCAGCGGGAATTTGCCCAGACGCGAAACATATTTGCTCTCGTCGGCGATACAAATGAATTTGTCGGACGCGCTGGCGACGACTTTTTCGTTCAGATGCGCGCCGCCGCCGCCTTTAATCATTTGCAGCATATGGTTCACTTCGTCCGCGCCGTCAACATAGACAGCCAGCCCCATCACATCATTCAGTGATACTTCGGGAATGTCGTATTGCGCCATCAGTTCGCTGGACTTTTTAGAAGTCGAAACCGCGCCTTTGATTTTTTTGCCGCTTTTACCCAACGCTTCGATAAACATATTGACGGTCGAGCCGGAGCCGATGCCGATGTATTCGTTTTCGGGTACGAATTCCACCGCTTTCTCGGCGGCAATGCGCTTCAATTCGTCTTGAGTAGCCATGATTTCTCCTTAATGGGATGTCGGTTGATGGGCATATGTTAACATTTTCATGCCATTTGTGCTTGCCTGCTTACGCTTTTTCCAGCAACACCGCCGCCTGCGCCTCGATGGCTTCCATGCGTCCCAAATAGCCGAGTTTTTCGTTGGTTTTGCCTTTGATATTGACACAGGCCGTCTGAATCCCCAAATCGGCGGCAATGTTGGCGCGCATGGTGGGAATGTGCGGCGCGAGTTTGGGCTTTTGCGCGATGATGGTCGTATCCACGTTCACAACGCGCCAGCCTAAAGCCTGCACGCTTTGATACGCTTCACGCAACAATACGCGGCTGTCGGCATCTTTAAACTCGGCAGCGGTATCGGGGAAATGGCTGCCGATGTCGCCCAAGCCCGCCGCGCCGAGTAAAGCGTCGGTAATCGCGTGCAAAAGCGCATCGGCATCGGAATGACCGAGCAGGCCTTTTTCAAACGGGATCTTTACGCCGCCGAGAATCAAATCGCGGCCTTCGACGAGTTGGTGGACATCGTAGCCTTGTCCGATACGGATATTCATGTTTTGTCCTTTCGAATGCGAAGGCCGTCTGAAAAACGGGTTGAGCATCTGTTCCGACTTTCTTTAAGCCCTTTTTTCAGACGACCTCAGTATTTGATTTGATAGGCTGCTTGCGAAAACTCAAATTTTTCAAAACTCACGGCAGCTTGTTCCTAGCAATCCGAGTTCGCACAAAAAGTCTAAGTTGCGACGATTCAATCTACCGAGCGTTCCGAAGCCAAATATTCGTCCAACACTTTTACCGCCGATGCCAGCGGCAGGTTAAACCGTCGGCGGATAAGTTTTAAATCCTGAATGCGGCTGCCCGACAAGTTCTGTTGCAACCAGCGGTAGGATTCTGCTTTATCGGCATATAGCGCGGCCAGTGCTTTTTGGCCGGCACGTTTTTCCATGCCGTCTGCAAACAGATAAGCGGCTCCGACAAACACCAGCCCATACCATCCTTGCTTCTGTTCGGGCGAATAAAATACGACGACCGCAATAAAGGCGGACAATAAAATCAATTTCAGCCATACGAATGGTTTTTTCATTGCCTCATCCTGACTCAGAAAAATAAGATTTTCAGACGGCCTGCAACAACAGCCTCACAATAAATTCATCCTGCGGCAACGTCAGCTTCAAATTGCGCATGTCTCCCTGCACCAGCAGCGGCTGCACGCCCAGCTTTTCCACCGCCGACGCTTCGTCTGTAATATCGCTCAAATCCTCTGCCGACAAAGCTCGGTGCAACAAGGTCGTCTGAAAAAGCTGCGGGGTTTGCGCCTGCCACAATCTGGCGCGGGAAACGGTTTCACCAATATGGTTTTTACCGTCGGCGCGTTTGAGCGTATCGGCAACGGGTATTGCCAAAATACCGCCCTGCTCTTGTCCGCCCGCTTCTTCAATCAGACGGGTCAACGCCTCGGGTGGCAGGCAACAACGGGCGGCATCGTGAACGAGAATGTTGTCCTGCTCCGCCGCCAGACCTTGTGCCAACAATGCGGATACGCCGTTGCGTACCGTTTCGGCACGGCTTGCTCCGCCTACGCGGAATACGCGTGTTTTACTGGAAGGGGTCGTCTGAAACGTTTGATCCTCAGGCGATACGATGACGGCAATCAAATCGATGGCAGGATGGTTTTCAAAAATGTCTATCGTATGCTGCAACACGGTTTTGCCGTTGATTTCAACGTATTGCTTGGGCTTTCCCGCCCCAAAGCGTGTTCCGGTGCCGGCAGCCGGAATCAGGGCGATATGGCGGCGCGTCATGCTTCTGCTCCGGTTGTTTCAGCTTTGCGCCACAAACAGGCTTCGCCCAAACCGTCCAGATATTGTTCGTGTGCGGCGAGTTCCTCTGCGCTGGCTTTGATAACCTTCAAATGCGCCGGACGCTTGGTTTCGGCAATAATGACCGGTTTGACTTCCTCGTCTTCTTCTTTTTCGCCGCCCATTAAATCAAACTGCTGGCGCGTCATGGCGAGATATACTTCGCCCAAAAGCTCGCAGTCAATCAACGCGCCGTGCAGCACGCGCTTGCTGCGGTCGACGGAAAAGCGGTTGCACAAAGCATCCAAACTGGCTTTCTGACCGGGGAACATTTCCCGCGCCATCGCCAGCGTGTCGGTTACGGTACAGCCAAGCTCCTCGATGGAAGGCAGCCCCATACGGCGGAATTCCATGTTCAGGAAACCGACGTCAAACTTGGCATTGTGGATAATCAACTCGGCATCACGTATAAAATCGGCAATCTGCCGTCCTACTTCGGCAAACGGTGGCGCGTTTTTCTCTTCCAAAACCTCAATGGTCAGGCCGTGCACCTTCGCCGCTTCTTCAGGCATATCGCGTTCGGGATGAACATATAAATGAAGGTTGTTGCCGGTTATTTGGCGGTTGATCATTTCCAGACCGGCAAACTCGACCAAGCGGTCGCCGCCTTCGGCATAAAGGCCCGTGGTTTCGGTATCAAGGATAATCTGGCGTTTGCTCATAGGAATCTTCTGTATAGCGCTCATTGATAAAATGCCTTGAATCATACGCAAGGCTGCTACAAATGTATAGTCGGTAAAGCTCAGGACCTATGTATTTGAATACAATATTTCTTAGAGCATGAATACTGCCCCGACAAGGGATTTTGCTGACAATTTTTCAAACGTATTTATCTTTACATTCCCTCTAAGGCTCATTTTCTCTAAATTCCGAGTAAATCACTCAAGTTTTATCAATTTCAAAAAATTAATTTCTATAAAAATCATTATCTTATTACCCATTCTCATAATAATAACAATTATCATTTGCAAATTTTGAAATTATCCGTATAATGCATTCCATCGAAACGAAATCAACGCGCCACAGAACGAAAGGAGAAGAAAATGCCTGAAAATATTTTCCAGCAAGTCTCTCTCGACATTCTGAGACTGCACCAACATACCATCCGCTCTCTTTTGGCAACCCAGTGTTGCGATGATTGTGAAGTACATGATGCCGTATATGTTACGCTCGATGGTCGTTATTATGTTTGGCTTCCCTGCATGGGTAAATCGGAGCAGCCGCAAACCGGCATCCTCCTAATTGAAGATGAAGACAGCCATTCCCGTTTAAGCTGGGTCGCCAGCACTCGGGAGGTCAAACAAAAAGACAGTTTGTACAGCCGCGTCGTTTCCGTTTTACAACGCAAAATGCAGAAGGCAAAAGAAAAGTTTATTCATGCGTCTGATGCCCGTTTGCTTGAACTGACACCGCAGCAAGGTCGCTTGACGACCAAAAGCAAAGATTTGTCGCTTTCACCCTATGATTTGATGAAGGCACTTTATCCGGCAACCCATCAACGTCAATTAGAGGAGTTCGCCCTGTAACAGTTTTGGTAGTGGTTTGTGTTCCTTTTGCGCCCCTTAAAATTAAAGGGGCGATTTTTTTGCCTGCAACTCAACATGGCTTCCATCAAACCAATCAAAAAAGGTCATCTGAAATCGGATTCAAACTTCAAATCCGGTTTCAGACGACCTTTTGTCTATTGCCGTTTATTTGCCTGCTTCAGATGAAGACAGATTTTCCGGCAACATGTCCTGCTCGTCAAAATCAGGCTCAGGATCGTTTTGCAACACCTTGCCATTCAATTTCAATTCGTTGTTTTGCAGGGTCAGATGGGTTTTGATGTTGTTTTCTTCCAAAGTCAGGTATTGCTCCTGCGCCATACTTTTCACAGTGCTGTCAACCATCAGACGCAGCGTTTCATTGATATCTTCAATTCCTGCGCGTCCGGCTTCTTCATCTTCGGCATTGACGCTAAACAGGCTGCGCGCTTGGTTGATTGCCATCTGCTCCAACAGTTTTTTCGGAACGCTCACATTGAAATCGGCATGGGTTTTTTTCAGCATTTCGCTGAGGCTGTTCAAATCTTTTGCCACCAAGCCTTTAAAGGCTAGTTTACCGCTGACATCCACTTGACCTTGCGGCATGATGAATTTGAATGTCTTGACATTCAGCACCGGATCATTGGTGAATAAACCCGAAGCTTCGTTTTTGGCGGTTTGGAGCAAGGCGTTTTGGATCTCTTCCTCGCTCATTTTCTTATTGGCGACTTCGGCAAGCTTGGATTTTAAAGCCTGCAAACCTTTGCCGTCCAAATGCTCTGCTGCCACATTGATATCCAACGGACCATATTTATCTTCGCCATAAACCAGCTCTTCAAATTGGAACCGTCCTTCGCTATTGATAAACTTATCAACTTCGTTGGTATTGGTATCGAATTTCAGTTTACTGACTTCGATTTTGGAAGGCGCGATACTGCCGGTCGGATTGACAAATGCCCCGATTTGCAGATTGGTCACAAGATTGATCAACTCGTTCAACTTGACGTTGTAATCAATATTTTCTTTCCATTGCAGCAGGAATTTATCCAAAGTAATGCTGCTTTTGCCCAAAGAAAGCTTGTTGAGTCCGTCTGAAGTTTCAGATTGAAAATGTAGGTTTTCCATCGAAACATCGCCCTTGTCCGCCAGCTTGAGCTGCAAAGACGGAGCGGTATAATCATGACGGTAGCTTTGGAAATCTTTTTCGTAATCGGTGTTGCCGCTCAAGCCTTTCCAGCTGAGCTTGATGCCGGACAACTCTTCATAGTCGAAAGCCGGAACGCTGAGTTGAAGCTTACCGCTTCCTCCGAAATAAATCGTATTGCTCATGGTCAACGGAGCTTGTTGGCCAAAGAAGCGAGACAATACTTTTTCGGTTTCCGGATGGTATTTGAACTCTGTTTCCACATGAGCCTGAGTACCGAAACCGCCGGCAAACGGCCCATGGCTGATATGGTTCACAACCGTAATCGGCTCTTGCAAGACGGTTTTCAGATTATCGGGCAGATATTGCTGGGTATTTTGAAGCAATGTCGGTTTCAGGCGTATGACCGTAGTTTCGGTCGCACCGAACCAGCCCCGATCATATTGGTGGGATTCTACGGTTAAAAAACCTGATTCCTGCAACAGCTTTTGTTGTGCAGTCAGGGTTTCTTCTGCTTTGATGCCGAAGTAGTAAGGCGCACCGAGACCCGCGGCGATGGCTACGGCTACGGTCGAAATAAGATACTTTTTCATTGCTACAAACAGATAGGTTGAAAGAGATAAGAATAGCATTTTTTGACCGATTTGTCTTTTGGGTAGCTTAGACGGTACAAATTAGTCCATATTTGGTACTTTTCCATCCTCATGAACCAGCTGCTTATGTTCCATTATCCCAAGCGTTCTGATTTATAATCGGGTCCTCTGAAAACTTGCCCACTACCACCCGCCCCATGACCACGGACTTCGACATCCCCCTTTTCCTCAAAAACCTGCCCAACCTGCCCGGCGTATACCGTTTTTTCGACGAAGGCGGCAACGTCTTATACGTCGGTAAAGCAGTCAATCTCAAGCGGCGCGTGTCCGGTTATTTCCAGAAAAACGACCATTCCCCGCGCATCACCTTGATGGTGAAACAGGTTCACCACATCGAAACCACCATCACCCGCTCCGAAGCCGAAGCCCTGATTCTCGAAAACAACTTCATCAAAGCCCTGTCGCCCAAATACAATATCCTTTTCCGCGACGACAAAAGTTATCCCTACCTCATGCTCAGCGGACATCAATATCCGCAGATGGCGTATTACCGCGGCACGTTGAAAAAGCCGAACCAATACTTCGGTCCGTATCCTAACAGCAACGCCGTGCGCGACAGCATACAAGTCCTGCAAAAAGTCTTCATGCTGCGCACCTGCGAAGACAGCGTGTTCGAACACCGCGACCGCCCTTGCCTGCTGTATCAAATCAAACGCTGCACCGCGCCCTGCGTCGGCCACATCAGCGAAGAAGACTACCGCGACAGCGTGCGCCAAGCTGCTACCTTCCTCAACGGCAAAACCGACGAACTGACCCGCACCCTGCAACACAAAATGCAGACCGCCGCCGCCAACCTGCAATTTGAGGAAGCCGCCCGCTACCGCGACCAAATCCAAGCACTCGGCATCATGCAGAGCAACCAGTTCATCGACAGTAAAAACCCGAACAACCCTAACGATATCGACCTGCTCGCGCTCGCCGTTTCAGACGGCCTCGTCTGCGTACACTGGGTCAGCATCCGCGGCGGGCGGCACGTCGGCGACAAAAGCTTCTTCCCCGACACCAAAAACGACCCCGAACCAAACGGACAAGACTATGCCGAAGCCTTCGTCGCCCAACACTATCTGGGCAAAAGCAAACCCGACATCATTATCAGCAACTTCCCCGTCCCCGACGCATTAAAAGAAGCCCTAGAGGGCGAACACGGCAAACAAATGCAGTTCGTGACCAAAACCATAGGCGAACGCAAAGTCTGGTTGAAAATGGCGGAACAAAACGCACAAATGGCAATTGCCCAACGCCGCCTGCAACAAAGCAGCCAGCAACACCGTATCGACGAGCTGGCAAAAATCCTGAACATGAATTCAGACGACCTCAACCGCCTCGAATGCTTCGACATCAGCCACACCCAAGGCGAAGCCACCATCGCCTCCTGCGTCGTGTACGACGAACAAAACATCCAACCCTCGCAATACCGCCGTTACAACATCACCACCGCCAAACCCGGCGACGACTACGCCGCCATGCGCGAAGTCCTCACCCGCCGCTACGGCAAAATGCAGGAAGCCGAAGCCAACGGCGAGGCCGTCAAATGGCCGGATGTCGTATTGATTGACGGCGGCAAAGGACAAATCGGCATCGCCGTATCCGTATGGGAAGAACTCGGGCTGCACATCCCCTTGGTCGGCATCGCCAAAGGCCCCGAACGCAAAGCCGGCATGGAAGAACTCATCCTCCCGTTCACCGGCGAAACCTTCCGCCTGCCGCCCAACAGCCCTGCCCTACACCTCCTGCAAACCGTGCGCGACGAATCACACCGTTTCGCCATCACAGGCCACCGCAAAAAACGCGAAAAAGCCCGCGTTACCTCGTCACTCAGCGACATCCCCGGCGTAGGCAGCAAACGCCGCCAAGCCCTGCTCACCCGCTTCGGAGGCCTGCGCGGCGTCGTTGCCGCCAGTAAAGAAGATTTGGAACAAGTCGAAGGCATCAGCAAAGCATTGGCGGAGACCATTTACGAGCATCTGCATTAAACGATGGGGTAAATAAAGCAAGAGGTCGTCTGAAAAGTTTTCAGACGACCTCTTGTTATTTTCTATACCACATCAAAAACAATATTTTTTTAAAACCTTATTAGGAACGTATTGATAAATATCCAGAAATTCTTTCTTTACCGCGCCTGAGGCAGGATTCAGCTTCTCATTCCTTACCAATTTTATATTATCTCTGGTTACTTCCGACAAGGATGCGACGGTATAGCGGTACTCCCGATGCAACCCTGCCGTCAAACGGTCTCGGGTAAATTCATACTGGTATTTAGCCAGTCCCGTTTCCCCATAAAAATCAACATCCATCCTGCAACGTCCTTGCGATTGGGCAAACAATACCAACCCGCTTCCCTCTGCACTCAATTCAAAATCCGTCAAATCCCTTTCATAAACTTTTTTCCATTGGGAATGATGACTTTGAGCAGCAAGCAAACCCGAGCTCAAACATAAAACTGAAACCAATAAACCCTTAGCGACATTCATACGATTACACCTAAATTTGAAGAGCCTATGATTAAAACAAAGAACTGAAAATAATACAATTGGGTTTCAATCGACTCAATCCCGCTCATCAAACAAGCCGACATCGAACAAATCCGGTTCACTCACCCGCCCGCGGCAATCAACCTTAATGTCTTCATTTACCCGACAGCAACACGGCAGAATTTCACCGGGCGCGACAAAGGCCAGCGGGAAATCGTCGTAGGACACCCTGCCGTCCAATATTTTGACACGGCAGGAACCGCAATAGCCGCTGCGGCACTGGTATTCGACCTCGTGGCCGGTGCGCTCCAAGCCCTCCAATAAGGTTTCGCCCTCTTGAAGCTCGAAGGTTTTATCGTGTGTGCTGATGAGTGCCATTGTTATCTGTTTAAGCGGGAAAGGCCGTCTGCACGGCATAACCGAAATCTTTGATTTCGTTACTATACCTGTTCAGACGACCTCTGATGATGGAAATGCGGAAAAACCGCCAAGTTTGATTACAGTTCGAAATCGCCCAAATCGTCCGCGCTGACTTCCGAATCGATCTGACCGATTAAGTAAGAAGAAATTTCCACTTCCTGCGGCGCGACCTGCACGTTGTCAGACGACAGCCACGCGTTAATCCACGGAATCGGGTTTTGGGTGGCACCTTCGAATCCGGCGGGCAAACCGACCGCCTGCATACGCAAGTTGGTGATGTATTCGACGTATTGCGCCAGAATTTCCTTGTTCAGACCAATCATGGAACCGTCTTTAAACAGATAGGCCGCCCATTCTTTTTCCTGCTCCGCCGCTTTTTTGAAGAGTTTGAAACATTCGTCCTGCAATTCATTCGCGATTTCCGCC
>CAKARM010000053.1:0-10442 GCA_916720585.1 uncultured Neisseria sp. | reverse complement strand
GGTCGTCTGAAAACCAAGATTCAGGGTTTTCAGACGACCTTTCGTCAAATTAAGAGTAGCGTGGGCTTTGCCCGCGACTTTCAGCCCAAATATCCGAGTCCAATCATTTCTATTCACTCGTGGGTAAAACCCACGCTACGGGCTTAGTTTTTGATACGGAACCCGCCACCAGCCGTCATTCCCGCGCAGGCGGGAATCCATCGGAAATTTGAAGAAACAGGTGCTTGAAAAACATTTGCCGAAATTCAAAAATGGATTCCCACCTGCGCGGGAATGACGGCGTGGACATTGCTGATTTGAATTGACTATATTCAGCGGGCAAAGCCCACACTACGAGGTTTGGCTTATCTCAGACGTGTTTTGATTAATCAAGGTCGTCTGAAAACTGGGAAACCAAAGTTTTCAGACGACCTCTTTCAATCTCAAACCTGCCTTCTTAATCAGCGTAGGAAATGAATTAAGATACCGTCGAAGCAAACCGTAGCACGGGTTCTACCCGCGAAACAGATGCGAGGACAACTGTCCGATTCAGACTGACGGATAACAAACTTCGTGGGCAAAGCCCACGCTACAGGGATCGGCTTATCTCAGACGTGTTTTGATTAATCAAGGTCGTCTGAAAACTGGGAAACCAAAGTTTTCAGACGACTTCTTTTCAATCTCAAACCTGCCTCCTTAATCAACGTAGGAAATGAATTAAGATACCGTCGAAGTAAACCGTAGCGCGGGTTCTACCCGCGAAACAGATGTGAGGACAACTGTCCGATTCAGACTGACGGATAACAAACTTCGTGGGCTGTGGCTTCGTCGCCTTGTTCTGATTTAAATTTAATCCACTATAAAAAAGGTCGTCTGAAAACTTTGGTTTCCCATTTTTCAGACGACCTTTTACCGTTCAAATCGGGCTTTATTCAACCGTAACCGATTTCGCCAGATTGCGCGGTTTGTCCACGTCCGTGCCGCGTGCGAGGGCGGCGTGGTAGGACAAAAGCTGCACGGGGATGGTATGCACGATCGGCGAGAGTACGCCGACGTGGCGCGGGGCGCGGATAACGTGCACGCCGTCGGTGGCGTTGAAATTGCTGTCCAAGTCGGCGAAGACGAAGAGTTCGCCGCCGCGTGCGCCGACTTCCTGCATATTGGCTTTGACTTTGTCCAACAAGCCGTCGTTCGGCGCGATGACGACGACGGGCATGTTTTCGTCCACCAATGCCAGCGGGCCGTGTTTCAATTCGCCTGCGGGATAGGCTTCGGCGTGGATGTAGGTGATTTCTTTCAGCTTCAGCGCGCCTTCGAGGGCAATCGGGAAGTGGATGCCGCGGCCTAAAAACAGTGCGCTGTTTTTCTTGGCGAATTTTTGCGCCCATGCGGCGATTTGCGGCTCAAGGTTGAGAACGTGTTGGATGCTGCCGGGCAGTTGGCGCAGTTCTTCGACGTATTCGCGTGCTTTTTCGGCGGAAACCAAACCGCGCTGTTTGCCCAGCGTCACCGCCAAGCCAAACAATACAACCAGTTGCGTGGTGAACGCTTTGGTGGAGGCGACGCCGATTTCTGCACCGGCGCGGGTGTACAGCACCAATTCGCTTTCGCGCGGCAGGGCGGATTCCATGACGTTGCAGATGGACAGGCTGTGTTTGTGCCCTAAGGATTTCGCGTATTTCAGGGCTTCCATCGTGTCCAAGGTTTCGCCGGATTGGGAGATGGTGATGATCAGTTGTTTCGGATCGGCAATCACATCGCGGTAGCGGTATTCGCTGGCGATTTCGACGTCGGTCGGGATTTTAGCGATGGATTCGAGCCAGTATTTAGCGGTCAGTGCGGCGTAGTAGGACGTGCCGCAGGCGAGGATTTTGATGCTGTGGATGTCATCGAACACTTCGCGTGCGTTCGCGCCGAAGTTTTCGGGCTCGAAGCCGCCGTCAAGGAAGACTTCGGCGGTATCGGCGATGGCGCGCGGCTGCTCGTGGATTTCTTTTTGCATGAAGTGGCTGTATGGGCCCAATTCCAGCGAAGCGAGCGACAACTCGGATACTTTGACTTTGCGTTGGGTTTCGGCACCGGTTTTGTCAATCAGTTTTTCAATACCGTTCGCGCTCAATACGGCGATGTCGCCGTCTTCCAAATAGGCGATGCGGCGGGTAAAGGCGATGACGGCGGACACGTCGGAGGCGATGAAGGTTTCTTGGTCGCCCAATGCCACCAAGAGTGGGCAGCCCATGCGTGCAACCACCATTTCTTCGGGTTTGTCCTGCGCCATCACGGCGATGGCATATGCGCCGTGGAAACGGGCGGTGGCAGCGCGGACGGCTTCAAACAGTTTGCCGCCGTTTTGGGTGTATTCGTGATTGACGCTGTGGGCGATGACTTCGGTGTCGGTTTGCGATTCGAAGGTGTAACCCAAGGCTTTGAGGCGTTCGCGTTCGGCTTCGAAGTTTTCGATGATGCCGTTGTGGACGACGGCAATCATGCCGCCGGAGATGTGGGGGTGGGCGTTGGGTTCGGTTACGCCGCCGTGGGTCGCCCAGCGGGTATGGCCGATGCCGATATGGCCGAACACGCCTTTTTCGCGCGCCGCGTCTTCCATCAGCTGCACGCGGCCGACACGGCGCACGCGTTTGATTTTGCCGTCCATGTTCACGGCGATACCCGACGAATCGTAGCCCCGATATTCAAGGCGTTTGAGACCGTCGGTCAGAAAATCGACTACATTGTGATTGGCGCGGATGGCGCCGACGATACCGCACATATAAGTTCCTTAGTATCTAAAGTTGAAAAAAGACAAGACGCCGGCTTCCGTACGCCTTGCCCGCACATTATATCAGAGCGAAATATATCATACTGAATTTTAAAGAAATTAACAGTAAATCCAACTAATTGATTGCTTTAAAAATAGTTTCAAATATCAGGCATTCCGCCGTTTGAGTGCCATATGGCGGATTAGTTTTATCGAATAGGTTGATATGCTGTCTGTATAAATATAACATGAATCGGCTGGCTATTTCAGACGACCTTATACATTTCTTAACTGTCCAGCGTAAAAAGACGTACAAAAACCAAGCTGCCGCAATCGAATCATTTATAATTTCATGAAAATAAAAACAAGGATTTCACACCATGGCAAAAAAATTCCCCATCTTCCCCAAAGCGCCGGAGCGCATCTGCTGGGGTTGCGACAAATATTGTAAAGAAGATGATTTACAGTGCGGCAACGGCTGCGAGCGCATCCAGCACCCCATCGAATTGGACGGGCGCGAGTGGTATAAAAAAGGCGACTGGAGCAATTTGTTGAGCGAAGAGCAGCAAATCGAACTGGGCTTGAAAGAAGCGCCCAAACCCGCCAAGCCGCATATCAAACTGCCGTTGCGGAATAAAACGGCTTAATCCCGCCAAGCTTAAGGGGTCGTCTGAAAACCGAAGGGGCGCAATCATGCGCCCTTATCTTTATTTCAACGATGCACCAAGAAGTTGAAGCCACCCGCGCCAAACCGCCGCTGCCCATCTCTCTAGCAAACATACTTAATTTTTTTAAATATGGTATGTCATCAAATTCCGTCATTCCCATGCAGGCGGGAATCCATTTTTGAAATTCAGAAACTGTTTTCCAAATCAAGATTTCTAAATCAAGATTTCTAAAGTTTTACGATGGATTCCCGCCTGTGCGGGAATGACGGCAACAGAAACGGCAATGGTTCAAATCCCCTGTCCCAATGTGGCTTCCCTTACCAAAGGTCGTCTGAAAACACAAAATATGCTTTTCAGACGACCCCTCCCATCTCTCCCGAACCCGTCCGCGAAAAATGCTAAAATAACCAATTCATAAGCAAATCCACCTTTTCAGACGACCTCGATGCTCACCGATTTAGAAAAAAACGCCATCCGCGACCATTACCAAAATATCGGCAAAAACCTGCCCGGTTTCCGTCCGCGCGCTTCGCAGCGGGAAATGATTGCGGCGGTTGCCAACGCTTTTTCGCGGACGTTGACGCGCGAAGAAGGCGGCGAGCCGCCCAAGCGCGAGGGCGAGAGCATTGCCGTGATCGAAGGGCCGACCGGCGTGGGCAAATCGCTTGCCTACCTGCTGGCGGGCGGCATTATGGCGCAGACGCGCGGCAAGCGGCTGATTGTGAGCAGCGCGACGGTTGCCTTGCAGGAGCAGTTGGTTGACCGCGACCTGCCGTTTCTGGTCGAAAAAAGCGGTTTGGAACTGACCTTCGCGCTTGCCAAAGGGCGCGGCCGCTATCTCTGCCCCTACAAACTCTACCAACTGACGCAAAGCAATGCCCAGCAAAACCTGCTCGGCTTTGAAGCCCCCGCCGTGTTGTGGGACAGCAAACCCAAGCCCGAAGAATTGAAGCTGCTGCGCGACATCGCCGACGAATTTTCCGCCCGTCGGTTCAACGGCGACCGCGACACTTGGCCGGAAAAAATCGACGACACCATCTGGATGAAGGTGAACAACGACAACTACGGCTGCCTCAAAACCGCCTGCCCCAACCGTCCGGAATGCCCGTTTTACCTTGCCCGCGACACGCTGGAGACCGTCGATGTCGTCGTAACCAACCACGATTTGCTGATGGTCGACATCAGCATGAGCGGCGGTGTCATTTTGCCCGACCCTGAAAACAGTTTCTATTGCATCGACGAAGCGCACCACCTGCCCAAAAAAGCACTCAGCCAGTTTGCCGCCGAGCATTCATGGAATCAAGCGGTGTGGGCATTGGAAAAACTGCCGCAGGTTACCGGCAAAATTGCCGCACTCACCGACAAAGGCGAGTTGGCGAACCTTGCCGACGAAGCTGCCGCCGCGCTGCTCGAAAGCCTGCACGAATGGCAGTTCCACCTCGCCGAAGAGCCGTCTTTGGGCTTGGGGTCGTCTGAAAACGACAGACGGACCAACAGCGAACCGACTTGGCTGTGGGAAGACGGCAAAATCCCCGAAGGCCTCGAAACCACCGTTTCCAACACCGCCATCGCCGCCCGCAGCCTCTACAAACACATCAACAGCCTCAACGACGCATTGTCCGCCGCCCGCCGCGACAAAGACCAAAATAGCGCACAAATCGACCGCCTGAGTACCGAATTCGGCGTATTCCGCGCCCGCATCGAACAAATCACCGCCACATGGGACTTGCTCTCCACCGTCCCGCTCGAGGGCGAAGAACCGCTGGCGAAATGGATAACCCGCCGCGCCGACGACAAAAACGACTACATTTTCAACGCCAGCCCCATCAGCAGCGCGTCCCACCTCGCCAACAGCCTGTGGCGGCGCGCGGCAGGCGCAGTGTTGACCTCCGCCACCCTGCAATCCTTGGGCAGCTTCAACCTGATCCTGCGCCAAACCGGACTGCAATGGCTGCCCGAAACCACCACCCTTGCCCTAGAAAGCCCGTTTGATTTCGACGCGCAAGGCGAACTCTACATCCCGCCCGTACACGCCAGCCCCAAAGACCCCGCCGCGCACACCGCCGCCATCGTCGAATGGCTGCCCAAGCTCATTTCGCCCACCGAAGCCATCGGCACGCTCGTCCTGTTTTCCTCGCGCAAACAAATGCAGGATGTCGCCCTGCGCCTGCCCGAAGACTACCTGCCGCTCTTACTCGTACAAGGCGAATTGCCCAAAGCCGTCCTCCTGCAAAAACACCACCAAGCCATAGAAGAAGGCAAAGCCAGCATCATCTTCGGACTCGACAGCTTCGCCGAAGGACTCGACCTGCCCGGTACCGCCTGCGTGCAAGTTATCATCGCCAAACTCCCCTTCGCCATGCCCGACAACCCCATCGAAAAAACCCAAAACCGCTGGATAGAACAGCGCGGCGGCAACCCCTTCATCGAAATCACCGTCCCCGAAGCCGGCATCAAACTCATCCAAGCCGTCGGCCGCCTCATCCGCACCGAACAAGACTACGGCCGCGTGACCATCCTCGACAACCGCGTCAAAACGCAGCGATACGGCCAACAATTACTAGCCAGCCTGCCGCCGTTTAAAAGGATAGGTTGAAACCCATAAAAAGGTCGTCTGAAACCTGATTGCCAGTTTCAGACGACCTCAACACAAACACAATCAACACATACCATGAACAAACTCACTTTCATCGCCCTGCTTATCCCCCTGCTGGTTTCCTGCGGTTCGGCGTCTCCTAACATGCCCGACCGCGATTACGTCCAAACCCATCCCGCCCCCAAAGCCTTTGACTCGAAGCGCACCGAATACACCTGCGCGACTTGGACGCCGCCGTCCGACACTGATGCCGAAGCCGAGCAATGGTATCGGGCGGCAACCTTACTTCATGCCCAAAAGTGGCGCAGAACCGCGCAAGAGTTGCAGGATATGGTGATTCTGTACGAAGCGGCGGCAAGTCGCGGACATTACCGTGCCATCAACAATCTCTATCTGCTCTACACCGGCACCCAAGGTGCGATGGGGGATTTGTTTGACCAACGTCCTGACCGCGCCCGCAAATGGTTGCATTATGGCTTGGAGAAGGATTGGGCAATAGCATACTACTGGCTGTTTGACTCCTTGTATGACGGTCATGCAGGTTATTACGACCCGAAACTCGGTCTTGCCTACCTGCAAAAGGCAGTAGAATTAGGCGTCCCGTTGGCGCAGTATGAATTGGCACGGATTTACAATATAAAGCTCAAAGATTCAAAAACCGCTCGAGTGTTGCTTGAGTGTGCTGCCAAGCAGGGGTTTTCAGCGGCAATGGACGAGTTATCTACTTTCAAGTGGATTGACGGAAAATTAAATGAATCCCTGTTACTGATGCACAATGCCGTACGGTACGGAGGTGAAAAAGGGGGAGAATCCGCGTTACTATTAACGGACGTTTATAGCAAATCAAAAGGTATTCTGCAGGCATTTTCCACAACCCCTGCCGACCCTATTCGAGAAGCAGCCTATCATGAACTATATGTGGCACTTAAAGGTACGGACACTATCAGCGGCAATATTTTCTATACCTTCCCTCGCCTAGACGAGGTTCTGCCACTGCCTCCCGCCAAAACCCATTGGAAAGGCATCTACTCGGCAATGAGCAAGGAAGACGCGGCGTTCTACCAAAATCCACCCGACACCGCCGCCCTTGCCGCCGATATTCTCAAACGCGGTATCGTCAAAAAAGAAGAAGTTTACTGGCCGCCGCGCCCTCCCGAGCCTCCCGAAGATCACGGGCTGTAAGTGGAATCAAGACACAACATTTAAAAAAGGTCGTCTGAAACCTGATTTCCAGTTTCAGACGACCTCAACACAAACACAATCAACACATACCATGAACAAACTCACTTTCATCGCCCTGCTTGTCCCCCTGCTGGCTTCCTGCGGTTCGGTTTCACTTTCCCAATCCGACCGCGATTACACCCAGATCCATCCCGCACCCAAAGCCTTTGACTCGAAGCGCACCCAATACACCTGCGCCACATGGACGCCGCCGTCTCCACCCGATGCCGAATCCCATCTTTGGTATCGTGCCGCCACTCTGATTCATGCTGAAGGTTGGCGCAAGAATACGCGGCAGGCTCAGGATATGATTACCCTATATGAAGCGGCAGCGTCGAAGGGGCATTATCAGGCAATCAACAACCTTTATTTACTTTATACCAACGGACAAGGGGCAAGCGGTACTTTGTATGCTCCCCAGCCCCGTCGTGCCCGCAAATGGCTGCATTACGGTTTAGACAAAAACTGGGCAATGGCAAACTACTGGTTGTTTGATGCGCTATATGAAGGAAATGCGGGTTACAGTCACAACCATAAACTCGCTCTTGCCTACCTGCAAAAAGCGGTAGATTTAGGCGTACCGCTGGCGCAGTATGAATTAGCACGGATTTATGGTAAACAATTTAAAGATTTTAACACGCGCGAACTGTTGCTCGACTGTGCAGCTAGACAGGGTTTTTCGGCTGCTATGGAAGAATTATCCATGGTTAAGGAAATTCGTCACGGTAATTTAAAAGAATCGCTGTTACTGATGCACAGCGCAGTGCGCCACGGTGGCGAAGGAGGCGGTGAAGCTGCCTTAAGTCTAAAAATGGTTTTTGCTAAGAATAAAGAGCTTATGAAGGATTTTTCCGATATTCATGCAGACCCCATCCGAGAAGCAGCTTATAAAGAATTGAAAGTTGCTCTGAAAGGCACAGGCACTAAAAGCGGCAACCCCTTCTACACCTTCCCGCGCCTAGACGAAGTCCTCCCTCTGCCTCCCGCCAAAACCCACTGGAAAGGCATCTACTCCGCAATGAGTAAAGAAGACGCGGCGTTCTACCAAAATCCACCCGACACCGCTGCTCTTGCTGCCGATATCCTCAAACGCGGTATCGTCAAAAAAGAAGAAGTTTACTGGCCGCCGCGCAAAGATTAAGATAAACAGAACCCCTCACCGTTACCCCTACAAACTCAGGACAAACAAACATGACCTTAGACCAATGGCTGCGCCATTCGCAGTTGCCGAGACTCGAAGCCCGTATGTTGCTGCAACATGCAGGCGGGTATAGCCGCGTGCAGTTGGTCACGCAAGGCGCCGATCCGCTGCCGGAAGCAGTAGCCGCGCAACTGGATATCCTTCAGACACGTCGTCTGAAAGGCGAGCCGATGGCGTATATTTTGGGCGGGCGCGAGTTTTACGGACGATGGTTTGAAGTCAGTCCCGACGTGTTGATTCCCCGTCCTGAAACCGAGCATTTGGTGGAGGCGGTAATCGAACATCTCCCCGCAAACGGGCAGGTTTGGGATTTGGGAACGGGCAGCGGGGCAGTTGCCGTGACGGTGGCGTTGGAAAGAACGGATGCGGCAGTGCGCGCTTCCGACATCAGCAGCGGAGCGTTGGCGATTGCCCGTAAAAACGCGGAAACTTTGGGCGCAAGGGTCGAATTTGCATTGGGTTCATGGTTTGAGACAGATAAGACGTCGTCTGAAGACAAACACCGCTTCGATGTCATCGTTTCTAATCCGCCTTACATCGAAGCAGGCGACGAGCATTTGAGCCAAGGGGATTTGAGATTCGAGCCGCAAACGGCGTTGACGGATTTTGCCGACGGCTTGACCTGTATTCGAGAGCTGGCGCAGCGCGCGCCGGAATTTTTGAAAGAGGGCGGATGGCTGCTGCTGGAACACGGTTACAACCAAGGCGCAGCAGTGCGGCAGATTTTGACGGCAAACGGCTTTGCCGAAGTCAGTACGCAACAAGATTTGGCAGGGCTGGACAGATTGACCTTAGGCATGTTCCGCCATGTTGAATAATGTTTTAAAGTGGCTGAAAGTGAAGCCGCCAATCTGCCACCCGCCGCATCAAGTCAGTTTATAGCGGTTTAATCATGCAGCGTCGCGGCATGCAAAGTATTTTCCAATAAAGTAGCAATCGTCATTGGACCGACTCCGCCGGGTACAGGGGTAATCATACCAGCACGTTCTTTTGCCACATCAAATTCCACATCGCCGCACAGGCTGCCATCTTCCAAACGGTTAATCCCGACATCAATCACCACTGCGCCGGGTTTAATCCATTCCCCTTTGACAAAATTGGGAATCCCGACGCCTACCACCACAATATCGGCAGCCCCAACTTCCTTATCCAAGTTTTCCGTCGCACTGTGGCAAATCGTTACCGTGGCGCGGGCAAGCAGCAGCTCCAATGCCTGCGGGCGTCCGACAATATTCGATGCCCCGACGACCACCGCCTTCTTGCCTTTCGGATCGATGCCGTAAGCCTCCAGCAGCGTCATCACACCCTTGGGCGTACAAGGACGCATCAGCGGCATTTTTACCACCAAACGACCCACGTTATAAGGATGAAAGCCGTCCACATCTTTGTCCGGATGGATACGCTCCAAAACAGCCTGACTGTCTAAGCCTTCAGGAAGCGGAAGCTGCACCAAAATACCGTCTACTTCCGCGTTCCCGTTCAATTCATCAATCAGCTTCAGCAAATCTTCCTGAGAAGTCGACGCTGGCAGCTCATAAGACAAAGACCTGATGCCGCATTTTTGGCATGCCGATTTTTTGTTGCGGACATATACGGCACTGGCAGGATTGTCACCGACCAACACCACGGCCAAACAAGGCGCACGCAATCCGGATTCAAGCCGTTTGGTTACCGCAGCGGATACCAGCTGCAAACGCTCCTGCGATATTTTTTTACCGTCGATCAATTGGGCTGTCATGAAATTTCCATTTGGTTATCAATAAATAGCAAACGTAATTATCGCATTTTTAAACCGATTTGGCAGTCGGATAACAGCAAAAACCGAAACTGTATTTTTGAACGGCATTACACCCGGTATGAAGTAGGCAAAAAATTAAATTTTAAATAAAAATAAACAGATAATTTAGAAAAAAGAAAAATGATCTCAAATTGGATTGACAGGATTTCGGCGTATCTGTATATTCCCATTCTTCAGTCGGGGCGTAGCGCAGCCCGGTTAGCGCATCTGCTTTGGGAGCAGAG
>CAKARM010000052.1:0-10637 GCA_916720585.1 uncultured Neisseria sp. | reverse complement strand
TGCCAATACACAATTCTTTGTGGAATGGACGGCGCAAGATTTGATTCGTGATGAGAATGGTGATGTCGTCGGTGTTACCGCCATGGAAATGGAAACCGGCGAAGTTTACATTTTCCATGCTAAAGCCGTGATGTTTGCTACCGGCGGCGGCGGTCGTATTTATGCGTCTTCCACCAATGCCTATATGAATACCGGCGACGGTTTGGGCATTTGCGCTCGTGCAGGCATTCCGTTGGAAGATATGGAATTCTGGCAATTCCACCCGACCGGCGTGGCAGGTGCAGGCGTGTTGATTACCGAAGGTGTACGCGGTGAGGGCGGTATTCTGTTGAATGCCGACGGCGAGCGTTTTATGGAACGCTATGCGCCGACCGTAAAAGACTTGGCTTCGCGTGACGTGGTTTCCCGTGCGATGGCGATGGAAATCTACCAAGGTCGCGGCTGCGGCAAAAACAAAGACCATGTATTGCTGAAAATCGACCATATCGGCGCAGAAAAAATTATGGAAAAACTGCCGGGCATCCGCGAGATTTCCATTCAGTTTGCCGGTATCGACCCGATTAAAGACCCGATTCCCGTTGTGCCGACTACCCACTACATGATGGGCGGTATTCCGACCAACTATCACGGTGAAGTCGTTGTCCCGCAAGGCGACGAATATGAAGTGCCGGTAAAAGGTCTGTACGCAGCGGGCGAGTGCGCTTGTGCTTCCGTACACGGTGCGAACCGTTTGGGTACCAACTCCCTGCTTGACTTGGTGGTGTTCGGTAAAGCTGCCGGCGACAGCATGATTAAATTCATCAAAGAGCAAAGCGATTGGAAACCTCTGCCTGCGGATGCCGGCGAGCTGACCCGCCAACGTATCGAACGCTTGGATAACCAAACCGGCGGCGAAAACGTTGATGCGCTGCGCCGCGAACTGCAACGCTCCGTCCAACTGCACGCCGGCGTGTTCCGTACTGATGAGATTCTGAGCAAAGGCGTTCGAGAAATTATGGCGATTGCCGAGCGCGTGAAACGTACTGAAATCAAAGACAAGAGCAAAGTGTGGAATACCGCGCGTATCGAAGCTTTGGAATTGGACAACCTGATTGAAGTGGCAAAAGCGACTTTGGTGTCTGCCGAAGCACGTAAAGAATCGCGCGGCGCGCACGCTTCAGACGACCATCCTGAGCGCGATGACGAAAACTGGATGAAACACACGCTGTACCATTCGGATACCAATACCTTGTCCTACAAACCGGTACACACCCAGCCTTTGAGCGTGGAATACATCAAACCGGCCAAGCGCGTTTACTGATGCGTTTTCAGACGACCTCCGTATCCAAGAGGTCGTCTGAAAATCAAAATACACCACCACACTGAACAGCCTGAACCCATAACATAAAACCATCAGGCGGTTTATGAGAAAAGGAACACTTCTCATGGAAAAAATGAGTTTTGAAATTTACCGTTACAATCCGGACGTTGATGCCAAACCATATATGCAACGTTACGAGTTAGAACTGGAACCTACCGACGTCAAACTTTTGGACGCGCTGGTGCGCCTGAAAGCGCAAGACGATACCCTGTCTTTCCGCCGTTCCTGCCGTGAAGGTATTTGCGGTTCGGACGGTATGAACATCAACGGCAAAAACGGCTTGGCGTGTCTGACCGATTTACGCAGTCTGAAACAGCCTGTGAAAATCCGTCCGCTGCCCGGTCTGCCCGTCATCCGCGACCTGATTGTGGACATGACCCAGTTCTTCAAACAATACCATTCCATCAAGCCTTACGTCGTTAACGACAATCCGATCGATGCCGACAAAGAGCGCTTGCAAACCCAAGAAGAGCGTAAAGAGTTGGACGGTTTGTACGAATGTATTTTGTGTGCCTGCTGCTCGACTGCCTGTCCGTCATTCTGGTGGAATCCCGACAAATTCGTCGGTCCGTCCGGTTTGCTGAACGCCTACCGCTTCATCGCAGACAGCCGCGATACCATTACCAACGAGCGTTTGGACAATTTGAACGACCCGTATCGCCTGTTCCGCTGCCATACCATCATGAACTGCGTGGACGTATGTCCTAAACACTTGAATCCGACCCGTGCCATCGGTAAGATTAAAGAAATTATGTTGAAACGAGCCGTTTAAGAAATGATGGTTTTTGACGATATTGCCAAACGGAAAATCCGTTTTCAAACCCGCCGGGGATTATTGGAGTTAGATCTGATTTTCGGCAGGTTTATGGAAAAAGAATTCGAGCATTTGAACGATAAAGAGCTGTCCGAGTTTTCCGAAATCCTTGAGTTTCAAGATCAGGAGCTTCTTGCCCTGATCAACGGACATTCGGCGACAGACAAGGAACACCTTATCCCTATGCTTGAAAAAATCAGACGAGCTTGACGTATTGGAAATCCGCCTGCCTTTCGGCGGATTTCTAGGATACGGAGGTCGTCTGAAAATAAAGACCGTGCTGCATAGGCAGCAACGAAAGCCCCAACCTACAAAGGAGCGATAAATATGTCCAAATCAATTAAACTCAACGTACCCAATCAAGAGGATTTAGAACTGCCCGTATTGGAAGCGAGCATCGGTCATGACGTGGTCGATATCCGCGCACTGACGAAAAACACAGGCCTATTCTCATTCGACCCCGGATTCGTTTCAACAGCAAGCTGCGAATCCAAAATCACTTATATCGACGGCGACAAAGGTCTGCTGTATTACCGTGGTTATCCCATCGAACAACTTGCCGAAAAATCCGATTATTTGGAAGTCTGCTACCTGTTGATTTACGGCGAACTGCCGACGCCTGAGCAAAAGGCAGAATTTGACAATACCGTCCGCCGTCATACGATGGTGCATGAACAGCTGACTTGGTTCTTCCGCGGCTTCCGTCGCGATGCGCATCCGATGGCGATGATGGTCGGCGTGGTCGGCGCGCTGTCTGCGTTCTATCAAGACAGTCTGGACATTACGAACCCCGAACACCGCAAAATCGCGATTTACCGTCTGATTTCCAAAATTCCGACGATTGCGGCAATGTGCTACCGCTATTCCAACGGTCTGCCGTTCAATTATCCGAGAAACAACCTCTCTTATTCCGAAAACTTCATGCACATGATGTTCGCCACACCATGTGAAGACTACAAACCCAATCCTGTATTGGCACGCGCGCTCGACCGCATCTTTATCCTTCATGCCGACCACGAGCAAAACGCATCGACTTCGACCGTCCGTCTGGCAGGTTCTTCAGGCGCGAACCCGTTTGCCTGTATCGCTGCCGGTATTGCCTGTCTGTGGGGTGCGTCCCACGGCGGTGCGAACGAAGCCGTCTTGAAAATGTTGGACGAAATCGGCGATGTGTCCCGTGTTGCCGAATATATGGAAGGCGTGAAACAGCGTAAATACCGCCTGATGGGCTTCGGACACCGCGTGTACCGCAATATGGATCCGCGTGCCAGCATTATGCGCGAGACCTGTTATGAAGTGCTGAAAGAATTGGGCTTGGAAGACAGTCCGAAATTCAAGCTGGCAATGGAATTGGAACAAATTGCCCTGAAAGACCCGTTCTTCGTGGAGCGCAAGCTGTACCCCAACGTCGACTTCTACTCCGGTATTGTTCTGTCCGCGCTGGGCATTCCGACCGAAATGTTTACCGTCATCTTCGCCCTGTCGCGCAGCGTGGGCTGGATTTCGCACTGGCATGAAATGATCGGTGATCCTTCGCTGAAAATCGGCCGTCCGCGCCAACTTTATACCGGTTCGGAACGCCGCGATTATGTGCCGGCGGATAAACGCTGAAAATCAGTATATTAATATGTTGTCGGAACTTCATTTGAGAAAGCCGAATAGTTTTTTTAAATAAGTTTGTCTGCAGCAAACGAAACAGATACAAGTAATTTGGCTGGAAATAGGGTAGAATGAAGTGTCATTTCAAACGGCATGGATTCCGTTGAAACACATGGAATTCTACCCTTTGTTTATATTTTAAAGAAAAGAGCTCGCGTCATGATGGATGAAAAACTCAATTTTTCTTATCTGTTCGGTTCAAATGCTCCCTACATCGAGGAGTTGTATGAGAATTTCCTGGAAAACCCCAATTCGGTCGATGAAAAATGGAAGCAGTATTTCACCGACTTAAGCAAGCAGCCCGGTGCGGCGGATGTTGATATCGCCCATGCTCCGATCCGTGAATCCTTCGCCAATTTGGCAAAAACCAAATCGACAGCGGCTATTGCCGGCGGTATGGATGAAGCCATGATGAAGAAACAGGTCGGCGTACTGCGGTTGATTTCTGCTTACCGTATTCAAGGTGTGGGCGCCGCTCAGCTTGACCCGCTCAAACGTATCCCGCCACGCAACATTGAAGCCCTCGATCCCAAATTCCACGGACTGAACGATGCCGATATGGCGGTTCAGTTCAATATGGGCGAGGGCGATTTTTCCGGCCAAAGCAAACTGCCTCTGTCCCAAATCATCAGCAACCTCAAGCAAACCTACTGCGGCCACCTCGCATTGGAATACATCTACATTCCCAATACCGAAGAGCGCCGCTGGTTGCGCAATTATTTCGAGGATGTGCTGTCCACCCCGAGCTACAGTGCCGAACAGAAACGCCGCATCCTGAAAGAAATGACCGCTGCCGAGACTTTGGAGCGTTATCTGCATACCAAATATGTCGGTCAGAAACGCTTCGGCGTAGAAGGCGGCGAGAGTGTGATTGCCGGTCTGAATTACCTGATTCAAAACGCAGGTAAAGACGGCGTCGAAGAAGTCATCATCGGTATGGCACACCGAGGTCGTCTGAATGTCTTGGTCAACATTTTGGGCAAGAAACCGGGCGATTTGTTTGCCGAATTTGAAGGCCGTGCCGAAATCAAGCTGCCCAGCGGTGACGTAAAATACCACATGGGTTTCAGCTCCGACATCGCTACGTCGAACGGTCCGATGCATGTTTCTTTGGCGTTCAATCCGTCGCATTTGGAAATCGTCAATCCTGTCGTTGAAGGTTCTGCACGCGCCAAACAAAAACGTTTGGGCGAAAATGGCCGCGACAAAGTATTGCCCGTATTGATTCACGGCGACTCTGCATTTGTCGGCTTGGGCGTCAACCAAGCGACGTTTAATCTGTCCAAAACGCGCGGCTATACCACCGGCGGTACGGTCCACATCGTCATCAACAACCAAATCGGCTTCACCACCTCCGATACCCGCGACACCCGTTCGACCGTGCATTGTACCGACGTGGCGAAAATGGTTTCCGCTCCGGTCATCCATGTCAACGGCGACGATCCAGAACGCGTTTGCTTCGCCATCCAGGCCGCTTTGGACTACCGTAAGAAATTCAACAAAGACATCGTGATCGATGTCGTCTGCTACCGCAAATGGGGCCACAACGAGGGCGACGATCCGACCCTGACCCAGCCGATGATGTACAAAAAAGTATCGCAACACCCCGGTGCGCGTGCTTTGTACACCGAGCAACTGATTGCAGAAGGCGTGGTGACGCAGGCAGAAGCCGACGGCTATATCCAAGCCTACCGCGATGCTTTGGATAAAGGCGAACATGTCGAACAAACCACGTTGAGCAATTTCCAACGCACGCAAATCGACTGGAGCAAATACCAAGGCAAAGACTGGCGTGAAGATGTGGAAACCGGCCTGCCCGCTGCCGACATCGAGCGTCTTGCCGAGAAATTTACCGCAGTCCCCGAAGGCTTTGCACTGCATCCGACTGCCAAACGCGTGCTCGAAGCGCGCAAAGGCATGGCTGCGGGCAGTCAGCCGATTGACTGGGGTATGGCGGAAACCCTCGCATACGCCAACTTGGTCACCAAAGGCCACGGCGTGCGCATTTCCGGCGAAGACTCCGGACGCGGTACATTCTCACACCGTCATGCCGTATTGCACGACCAAAAACGCGAAAAATGGGATGACGGCACTTATGTACCGCTGCGCAATATGGGCGAAGGCGCAGGCGAATTCCTCGTTATCGACTCCATCTTGAATGAAGAAGCCGTCATGGCGTACGAATACGGTTTTGCCTGCTCAGCACCTGATAAACTGACCATTTGGGAAGCGCAGTTCGGCGACTTTGCCAATGGCGCTCAAGTCACCATCGACCAATTCCTGTCGTCAGGCGAAACCAAGTGGGGCCGTCTCTGCGGTCTGACCACCATCCTGCCGCACGGTTACGACGGTCAGGGCCCGGAACACTCATCCGGCCGCGTAGAACGCTGGTTGCAATTGTGTTCTGAACACAATATGCAAATCATCATGCCGTCCGAAGCGTCGCAAATGTTCCACCTGCTGCAACGCCAAGTCTTGGGTTCGTACCGCAAACCGCTGGTGATTTTCATGTCCAAACGCCTGTTGCGCTTCAAAGGCGCGATGAGCTCGCTGGAAAACTTCACCGAAGGTTCGCGCTTCCGTCCCGTCATCGGCGATACCGCCGAGCGTGGCAACAATGAAAGCGTGAAACGCGTGATTCTGTGTGCCGGACAGGTTTACTACGATTTGGAAGCAGGTCGTGCCGAGCGCAAACTGGAAAACGATGTCGCCATCGTCCGCGTCGAGCAGCTTTATCCGTTCCCATACGACGAGGTGCGTGCAGAGTTGGCGAAATATCCGAACGCGAAATCTGTAGTTTGGGCGCAAGAAGAGCCGAAAAACCAAGGCGCGTTCTACCAAATCCGCCATCGCTTGGAAGACGTTATCGGTGAAAGCCAAAAACTGTCTTATGCCGGTCGTCCGAGCAGCGCATCGCCAGCCGTCGGCTATATGAGCAAACACGTCGCCCAGCTGAAACAACTGGTTGAAGACGCCATGACGCTGTAACGCAATACGGTTCGGCGTTCCGAATGAAACATTTCAGACGGAACGCCCGCCAAACAAAAGAGATAACACACAACAGGTCGTCTGAAAACCAACGACCATCCGGAGACACAAAATGATTATTGATGTAAAAGTACCCATGCTGTCCGAAAGCGTATCCGAAGGCACGCTCTTGGAATGGAAGAAAAAAGTCGGCGAAGCCGTAGCACGCGACGAAATCCTGATTGACATCGAAACCGACAAAGTGGTTTTGGAAGTACCTTCTCCACAAGCCGGCGTATTGGTTGAAATCATTGCCCAAAACGGTGAAACCGTTGCTGCCGAGCAAGTGTTGGCACGTATCGACACCGCTGCTACCGCTTCCGTTTCTGCTGAAGCCCCAGCCGCCGCTCCTGCACCTGAAGCCGCTCCCGCCGCTGCGCAAACCAATGCCGCCATGCCTGCCGCCGCCAAACTGGCAGCCGAAACCGGCGTGGATGTGAACGCGCTGCAAGGTTCCGGTCGCGACGGTCGCGTCTTGAAAGAAGACGTGCAAAACGCCGCCGCCAAACCAGCCGCTGCGTCAGCTGCCGCGCCTGCGCCTGTTCCAGCAGGCGCACGTCCTGAACAACGCGTTCCGATGAGCCGCCTGCGCGCCCGTGTTGCCGAACGTCTCTTGGCTTCGCAACAAGAAAACGCGATTCTGACCACGTTCAACGAAGTCAACATGAAACCAATCATGGACTTGCGTGCGAAGTACAAAGAAAAATTCGAGAAAGAACACGGCGTCAAACTCGGCTTCATGTCTTTCTTCGTCAAAGCAGCCGTTGCCGCGCTGAAAAAATATCCGGTGGTCAATGCCTCCGTTGACGGCAGCGACATCGTTTATCACGGTTACTTCGACATCGGTATCGCTATCGGCAGCCCGCGCGGTTTGGTCGTGCCGATTTTGCGCGATGCCGACCAAATGAGCATTGCCGACATCGAACAAGCCATCGTCGATTACGCCAAAAAAGCCAAAGACGGTAAAATCGCGCTGGAAGATTTGACCGGCGGTACGTTCAGTATTACCAACGGCGGTACGTTCGGCTCTATGATGTCCACCCCGATTATCAATCCGCCGCAATCCGCCATTTTGGGTATGCACGCGACCAAAGAGCGCGCAGTCGTGGAAAACGGTCAAGTCGTCGTCCGCCCGATGATGTATTTGGCACTCTCTTACGACCACCGCATCATCGACGGCCGAGAAGCAGTGCTGACTTTGGTTGCCATCAAAGACGCGCTGGAAGATCCGGCACGCCTGTTGTTGGATCTGTAAACGCCGCCAAAGTGATATAAAGCGGATAAAAACAAAGCAGTTTGAAATCGGGCTGCTTACTGGTTTTCAGACGACCTTGAAACGAAAAAAGGTCGTCTGAAAACGGCGGGATGTTTGAAATCTAAGGGAGAAAGTTTGTTGCTGCCATTTTCCGTGCATAAGCAAACGGTTGAAAATCCATAGGAGTATATCCATGAAACCCATTTCCCTGTTTCCGCTTTTGGCTGTCGTTTCCCTGCTTGGCGCGTGTGCCGCATTCGAAGGCAAGGAATATTCCGTCAACGCCTACGACGCGCGCGGCAGAATGTTGAACAAGCGTTTTGAAATGGACAGCAACAAAGCAGGTATTCCCGTCGCCCGCAGCGTTTTGTGCAAACGCTATCCGCACGCTACCGTCCGCGTTTACAACAATTTCACCGGACAGGAAGTCAGGGAATACAGCCCGCATTCCTGCCGCCGTTGATGCGTCCGAACCAATCGGGCTGAAGTTTCAAAAGGTCGTGCTTACTGGCAGGCTTCGTACTCTGAAGAGGGTAGAATGAGTTTTAACTGTGTTGAAGCCGCGCTTTCAGACGACCTCTTATGCAAAATATAGTGAATGAACTCTTGCCGAAGGTTTTCCTGCGGCAAAAATGTCAAACAAAGGATTTTCACATGTCTCAATACGATGTAGTAGTCATTGGCGCAGGCCCCGGCGGATATGTTGCCGCCATCCGCGCCGCCCAACTGGGTTTCAAAACCGCCTGTGTCGATGCGGGCGTCAACAAAGCAGGCGATGCGCCCGCGCTAGGTGGCACCTGCCTGAACGTCGGCTGCATTCCTTCCAAAGCCCTGTTGCAATCCAGCGAACATTTCCACGCCGCGCAGCATGATTTTGCCGAACACGGTATCAGCGTCGGCGACATCAAATTCGACGCGGCGAAAATGATTGCGCGCAAAGACGCCATCGTAACCAAGCTCACCGGCGGCGTGAAATTCCTGTTCCAAAAAAACAAAGTGACCAGCCTGTTCGGTACGGCTTCATTTGCCGGCAAAAACGGCGATGCCTACCAAATCGAAGTCGATAACAAAGGCGAAAAAACCGTTATCGAAGCCAAACACGTCATCGTAGCAACCGGTTCCGTGCCGCGTCCGCTGCCGCAGGTTGCCATCGACAATGTAAACGTATTGGACAACGAAGGCGCATTGAACCTGACCGAAGTGCCCGCCAAACTCGGCGTTATCGGTTCGGGCGTGATTGGTTTGGAAATGGGTTCGGTATGGAACCGCGTCGGTTCGCAAGTCACCATCCTCGAAGCCATGCCGACCTTCCTTGCCGCCGCCGACCAGCAAATCGCCAAAGAAGCCTTCAAATATTTCACCAAAGAACAGGGCTTGAATATCGAACTGGGCGTGAAAATCGGCGACATCAAATCTGAAGCCAAAGGCGTGTCCGTTGCCTACCAAACTACCACAGGCGAAGCCAAAACCGAAGTCTTCGACAAACTCATCGTCGCCATCGGCCGTATTCCGAATACTAAAGGCCTGAATGCCGAAGCCGTCGGCTTGGAAAAAGACGAGCGCGGCTTTATCAAAGTGGACGGCGAATGCCGCACCAACCTGCCTAATGTCTGGGCAATCGGCGACGTGGTTCGCGGTCCGATGCTGGCACACAAAGCCAGCGACGAGGGCGTGGCGGTTGCCGAGCGCATCGCCGGTCAGAAACCGCATATCGACTTCAACAGCGTACCGTTCGTGATTTACACCGACCCCGAAATCGCCTGGGTCGGCAAAACCGAAGAGCAGCTCAAAGCCGAAGGCGTGGAATACAAAAAAGGCACTTCCGGCTTCGGTGCAAACGGCCGCGCTTTGGCGATGGGCAAGGCAAAAGGTACGGTCAAAGTGTTGGCAGATGCCAAAACCGACCGCCTCTTGGGCGTACACATGATCGGTCCGGTTGTCAGCGAATTGGTTACCGAAGGCGTTACTGCGCTCGAATTCTTCGCCAGCAGCGAAGACATCGCCCGCATCATCCATGCCCATCCGACCTTGTCCGAAGTGGTTCACGAAGCCGCATTAGCCGCCGACAAACGCGCTTTGCACGGCTGATAAGGTCAAGTAAAGCATAAAAGGTCGTCTGAAACTTTTCAGACGACCTTTTCGGAAAGATGAATGTTCGGAAGCAATGTTCCGATAGGTATAGAGAGAAAATAGGGCATATGAGTTGCCATTGTTCCCTTACCGGAATGACGATTTAAGCATTTTCTATTTGAATCTGCGATAGTGGGTTAAGTTTAAATTCAGGACAAGGCGGAGAAGCCGCAGACAGTACAGATAGTACGGCAAAGCGAGGCAACGCAGTACTGGTTTAAACTTGAACCACTATATATAATCGGCGACACATTCACAGACAGCATTTGATTATGAATAAAGAAGTAATCGGTATCCTGTTTATACCGATGGGCATTATCAGCATGTGTATGGCCGCGTTGTGGCAGATGTATGTGATGATGACCGAAACTTATACGCTCAACCGTTTCAAA